>NZ_DKLM01000045.1:64285-70309 GCF_002455975.1 Clostridium sp. UBA6640 | reverse complement strand
GAGTATATATTAAGTTTTCATACTGTATCCCTATATATCGCCATAGTCTTAACTAATAATATTTTTATACAAAAAATAAAAAACCTTCCTTCCCTAAAAAGGGACGAAAGGTTCCGCGTTACCACCCTTATTATATTAAAATTTTAAAAATTTTAATATCACTTAATTAAATATGGCTCTAAGACAGCTTCAATATATCTCCCAAGAAGTTTTCACCAGCCACTTCCTCTCTAAATGCCTTGATATATTTACTAATTCTTGTCATCACCTAATATTATATTTTCTTATTGGAATTATATGAAAAAATAAACAAAATGTCAACTATTACTTAATTAAAATTTAAAATAAATAGCTCTCAATATCTTCATATAATACCTTAATAGTTACCCAAATAGGTACAATAATTATCATACCTAATACTCCACCTATATTTCCACCTACAAGTAATAATATTAATATTGTAAGTGGATGCGCACTGACACTCTCCCCTATGATTTTAGGACATATAATATCTCCCTCTATCTGTTGAATTATCATTAATGCTATTCCAACAGAAGCTACACTTTGAAGTGAATTTAAACTAGCTAATATAAGAATAGGAATAGCACCTATTATAGGTCCAAAATAAGGGATTATATTAAATATTGCATTTATTAAAGATAATACTATAGGAAATTTAACTCTTAACATTAAAAGCACTATAAACGTCAAAATCCCTATAATTGCACAAAGTTCAAATTGTGTTATNNTTATTATATATCGTTCTAACACTTTATCTATATGCGTTAATACTTTTCTAATCATACCTTTACTTGATGTGGGAAATAATTTCAAAATTCCATCCAAAATTAAATTATCATCACATAGAAAAAAATAAATAAGAGTAGGAGAAACTAAAAATAATAATATATTCTCCCCTGCTGATATAAGAGTTTCTATGGTTTTCTCTATTGTATTAATTAATAGTAATTGTACTTTATCGTAAATTACGTTTATAAAATGGGAAATAAATTTATTATTTCCTAAAGTAATATCTGAACTCTTAAAATTATTAACATATCTTTCAATATCTAAAAGCATATCATTAATGTTATTACTATCTTTAAATATAGACGGTATTAAGATAGTAAATATTAATAAAATAGAAAGTATTATAGTTAATATAACAAAAATTGCTGCAAATCTTCTATTAAAGCCTTTGCTAATCAAAAATTTATAATAAGGTCTTAAACTATAAGATATTATAAAAGATGTTAATATAACACCAATCAAATTTAAAAATATTGGAAATCTTTTTATTAGAAGTATAATTGCTAATATAAATATTATTGATGCTATGATTTTAATATAGCTTCTTTTACCCTTCAATATTGCCTTCTCCTATATGTAAGAAATTATTATGAGGTATACAATGAAAACTATATTTATCTTGACATCCTACATAAAGCAAATTATCTTCTCCTAAAATCATATCTTTAATTAATAATATTCTTCTTTCTTTAAATATACTTGTAACTAAGCTATACGCTATTGAAATCGCCCTTATCTCAAAGCTTTCTCCATCAAAAATTAGTTCCTTAACAATCCCCAATATTTCAGAATTTTTATCTATAACATACATTTTCTTAATGTCATTAAAAGCTAAATATTCTTGTTTATTTATTTTATTTATTATCATTGCTCCATTAAAATAAATAATATCTTCTTTTAAAACACTAAAATTTTTCTTAAAAAGCTTGTAGGGGGTTACTTTAAAACCTATAACTTCCCTTTTACCAAAATTTATCAGTATATCCTTTACATATCCTAACTTTTCACCTTGTAGATCCAATACATCCATAAATATAAAATCTCTGCTCTTATACATGATACAATACCTTCCCTACTCTACCTTCTTTATTAAGTATTGTACCCATCTTTAAAATAAATTAGTCAAAAATTATACAATTGAAAATTGACAATGGACATTATTATTAATTAAGAATTAATAATGAATAATGAAGAATTATGGATATTTCTCAGCTTTACTGAGAAATTAATCATTTTATCTATTTTTAAAGCTATTGCATAGCTTCTTATAAAAAAACTAGCAATTGTATTGCTAGTTAAAAATCAATTAAAGAAATTAGTTTGATTAAAACTAATTTCAACCACAATTCTCAATTGTCAATTTTCAATTCTCCATTGTATTAGTCTTCCCATTTATCTTTCCATTTTTCTAGGCCCAATTTTTCTCTATAATTATTAATAGCTTTGTGTATGGTCTGTTCTGCTAATACAGAGCAATGAATTTTTTCTGAAGGAAGTCCATCTAATGCCTCAATTACAGACTTATTTGTCAAACTCCATGCTTCTTCTAGGGTTTTTCCTTTTATAAGTTCTGTAGCAATGCTAGAAGAAGCAATAGCAGATCCACAACCAAAAGTCATAAATCTAACATCCTTTATAATATTATTTTCTACTTTAATATATATCTTCATGATATCTCCGCAATTAGCATCTCCAGCTTCACCTATGCCATCTGCATCAGGTAAAGTTCCTGCATTTCTAGGACTATAAAAATGTTCTAATAATTTATCACTATACTCCATAAAAATCTCCTTTTTATAAAATTACTTAAGAAATTTTATAATAAATTAGGATATTTGGAATTCCAAATATCCTAATTTATTATATCTCTACAATGCATAAACTCTCTATACTTTATTAGTTTTTCATTTTAAACATCTTATAAGATTTCGTCTATAATTCCGCCACCAATAACAATATTTCCATCATAAAATACAACTGATTGGCCCTTTGTTATAGCCCTTTGTTTTTCTTCAAACTTAATTTTCACCTTATCATTATCTAATTGAGTTATTGTAGCAGCTGCTGGTTTTGCAGCATACCTAACCTTTGCAGTAACCTCAATTTCACCTTCAAATTTATCAAAAGGAATTAAGTTAATATCTTTTGCAATTAATTCTGTTTTGAATATATCTTCTTCATCACCAAGTACTACTTGATTTTTTTCTGGAATTATATCTGTAACAAACATAGGTTTACCTAATGCAATCCCCAATCCTTTTCTTTGACCTATAGTATAATAAACTATACCCTTATGTGTTCCTAATACATTTCCATTTTTATCTACAAAATTTCCTGGATTTAAAGTTTTACCAGTAAACTTTTCGATAAATCTTCCATGATTATTATCTGGAACAAAACATATTTCTTGAGAATCTTTCTTTCTAAATACCTCTAGACCGATTTTCTCTGCAATTTCTCTAATTTCAGTCTTGGAATATGATCCACAAGGCATTAAGGTATGTGCTAGCTGTTCTTGAGTTAAAGTGTAAAGAGCATAGGTTTGATCTTTCTTGTCATCTTGTGATCTCTTAAGCAAATATCTACCATTTACATTTTCTATAGTTGCATAGTGACCTGTCGCAATATAATCAGCACCTAATGCCATAGCTTTTCTCAATAGCTCCTCAAATTTTATATGTTTATTACACATAATACATGGGTTGGGAGTTCTTCCACTAAAGTATTCATCAACAAAATTGTTAATTACAAGAGTTTGGAAAGGTCTTTTAAAGTTCATTACATAAAATGGAATCTCTAATTTATCAGCTACCCTTCTAGCATCCAATACTGCAGATAGTGAACAACATCCACCCTCATTTTCTGCATATTCAGGATCATCAGGAGCCAATTTCATCATAATTCCTATAACTTCATATCCTTGTTCTTTCAAAAGATATGCTGCAACAGAACTATCTACTCCTCCACTCATTCCTATAACAACTTTTTTCTTCATAATTAATTCACCTATTCTCCGTGTACATTAGCATGTAACTCATCATGATCTGTTTCTTTAAAATCCCATGGAGTTAGGCCTTCTTTAACTCTATAATCATTTATTGCCTTATGAATTGCTTCTTCTGCAAGTACTGAGCAATGCATTTTTATCGGTGGAAGACCATCTAATGCTTCTGCCACTGCTAAATTTGTTAAATCCCATGCTTCTTCAACAGTTTTTCCTTTTATAAGTTCTGTTGCCATACTTGATGAAGCTATAGCTGAACCACATCCAAAAGTCTTAAATTTAGCATCTACAACTACATTTTTTTCTACTTTTAAATAAACCTTCATTATATCTCCGCATTTAGCATTTCCTACTTCTCCTACGCCATTAGCATCAACAATTTCTCCAACGTTTCTTGGATTTGTAAAATGATCCATTACTTTTTCGCTGTACATCATTATTTTTCCTCTCCTTTTAAAAAGTCATCATATAACGGTGACATATCTCTTAATCTTTGAACTATTGAAGGAACTTTTTCTAATACATAATCAACTTCTTCTTCTGTTGTTCCATCACCAATACTTAATCTTAGTGAACCATGAGCTATCTCATGAGGTAATCCTATTGCTAATAATACATGTGATGGGTCTAATGATCCAGATGTGCAAGCACTTCCACTTGAAGCACAAATTCCCATTGCATCTAACATTAATAATACAGATTCACCTTCTATAAATTTAAAACATACGTTTACATTACCCGGTAGTCTTTTTTCTCCTGATGGCCCGTTTAATTTTGTGTATGGTATGTTAAGTAATCCATCTATAAGTTTATCTCTTAATGCTATTAATTTTCTACTATGCTCTTCCATACTGTCTACTGCAAGTTCAATAGCTTTTCCAAGTCCAACTATTCCTGCTACATTTTCAGTACCAGCTCTTCTATTTTTCTCTTGAGCTCCACCGTGAATTAAATTATGAATTTTTATACCTTTTTTAATATATAAAACGCCTATACCTTTAGGTCCATAAATTTTATGAGCAGCTAATGATAATAAATCTATATTCATATCTTTTACATCTACTGGCATATTTCCTACTGCTTGAACTGCATCTGTATGAAAGAACACCTTTTTATCTCTACAAATTTGACCTATTTCTTTTATTGATTGGATTACTCCAATTTCATTGTTGGCAAACATTATAGTTACCAATATAGTCTTATCTGTTATGGCATTTTTTAAATCATCAATATTTATTAATCCTTCTTCATTAACATCCAAATATGTAATTTCAAATCCATGATTTTTCTCAAGATACTCACAAGCATGTAATACTGCATGATGCTCTATTTTAGTTGTTATAATATGATTTCCTTTATTCTTATGAGCAAAAGCAATACCTTTTATAGCCCAGTTATCTGCTTCAGATCCACCACCAGTAAAGTAAATTTCACTTCTATCTGCATTTATAGCTTTGGCTACTCTATCTCTTGCCAAATCTAAAGCTTTTTTGGTTTCTCTTGAAATTGAGTATATAGATGATGGATTGCCATAAAATTGTGTAAAATATGGAATCATTTCATCTAAAACCTCTGGTTTTGTGTAAGTTGTCGCTGCATAATCCATGTAAACAGTTTTACTCATGATCAGTTGTCACTCCTTTTAATTTGGAAATATCCATATAATCTTCTACTATATCTTTAAGAGTAATAGACATTGTAACATTATCTATACTATCTTTAATTTTTTTCCATACTAATCTTGTAGCACAACAATCTATGTTGTTGCAGGACTCTGTCTCTAGACAATGGGATATTTCTATCGGTCCTTCTAACACCTCTAAAATATCATAAATTCTTATTTCATCAGGTGCCTTACCTAACACATATCCACCCATAGCACCTCTTATACTCTTAATAAGTCCTGATTTTCTCAATGTAGAAAATAATTGCTCTAAATAGTATTCCGATATATTTTGCCTTTCTGAAATGGTCTTTATTGAAACTGGTTCTTTCCCATAGTGTATTGCTAATTCAACCATAGCTTTAACACCATAACGACCTTTCGTTGATAATTTCATTCCCTCACTCCTTAATGTTGAGTGTTTTACTACACTTTGATAATATCAAATCAGAGTAATCATGTCAACAATTAATAATTCAACACTTTTATTATAGGGTTCCACAATAAAAATTTAATTTATACAATATTTTAATTTCCATAATAAAAA
>NZ_DKLM01000045.1:44776-64262 GCF_002455975.1 Clostridium sp. UBA6640 | reverse complement strand
TTTCATCCTAAATTTTTCATTCTTCATTATTAATCCTTAATTTCTAAGGTATTAATCTGTTTTTATAAGAAATTTATCTTCCAGAGTATACATTAAGTTTTCACATTGTATCCCTATATTTGTACCAATTATTATAGTATTTAATATTATGATTATATGGGTAGTACTATATAGCTATAAATGCTATGCATGAAAGGAGGTAAAAAATGAGTAGTAAATATAATAACGTATATAGAAAACTAGTAGTAGGTGTCAACAACAAAGTACCTTTAATAGACGGTACCTTAGTAACTGGCATAAATTTTGATAATGCTGCAACTACGCCTCCTCTTTTCTGTGTACTAGATGATATTATTCACGTCTCACCTTACTATTCTTCTGTTCATCGTGGTGAAGGATACAAGTCTCAAGTTTCTACCATGCTATATGAAGAAAGTAGAGATGTGGTTGGTAAGTTTGTAAATTATGATTCTAATTATATGCAAACTATTTTTGTAAAAAATTGTAGTGAAGCTATAAATAAACTTTGTAACATCCTCTGCGAAGGAGATGGAGATAAAGTAATATTATCTAGCTACATGGAACATCATTCCAATGATCTACCTTGGAGAGCAAAGTATAAAGTTGATTATATAAATGTTGATGATTTTGGTAATTTAGATCTTAATGATTTAGAAAATAAATTAATTAAATATCAAGGAAATATAAAGCTTGTAACTATAACCGGTGCTTCTAATGTAACCGGTCATAAAAATCACATCTATAGTATTTCCAGGTTAGTTCATAAATATGATTGTAAGCTATTAGTAGATGGTGCTCAATTAGTTCCTCATGCCCCTGTAGATTTAAGACCTTTTAATTATGATGACCATATAGATTTCATAGCTTTTTCTGGTCATAAAATCTACGCTCCTTTCGGTTCTGGGGTGCTAATAGGTCCAAAGGAAACTTTTGAACATTGCCATCCAGATCATGTAGGAGGGGGAACTATTTCCTTTGTAACTCCTGACTATGTGAGGTGGGCTTCATCTCCTGATAAGCATGAGGCAGGAAGTCCAAATGTTCTAGGTGCATTAGCTATTGTTTCCGCTATTAGAAAACTATCATCTCTAGGAATGAAGAACCTAGAAAACTATGAGAGATATTTAACAGAATATGCTACTGCTAACCTTTTATTAATTCCACATGTAACTCTTTATGGAGACTATTTAAATTTCAATGATAAAGTTAGCATAATTTCTTTTAATATAGAGGGCGTTCATCATGGAACTTTAGCCAAAATTCTATCTTATGAATTTGGCATTGCAGTAAGAAGCGGCTGTTTTTGTGCTCAGCCTTATATGCAAAAATTGCTAAACGCAAGCCAAGAAGAGATTACTAGAAATATGTCCCTTCCTAAAGAATCTTATCCAGGAACTGTTAGAATTAGCTTTGGCATGTATAATACTATAGATGAAATTAATAGACTTTTATATGCTATGGATGAAATAGCATCAAATAGAGAATATTATATAAAGAAGTATCAAAATATAAAAAGAACGCTTTTAGATTAACAAATAGCCGTGGCTTAAAACCACGGTTTCTTAGGATGTAATTACATTTAATTTCTAATTTTCTTAATATATATTTTGAAGAGAAATTGTAAAGTTTAGCTTTTATACATAAAAAGCCGTGATCAAGCTCACGACTTTCTAAGATCTTTATTTTATTAATAAATTTAAAATTTCATCCTCTTTTATGTTAGAGAAATACTCGCTTATTTGAAAATTAGATAATACTTTTTTAATTTCACTTTCTTCATGATTTTTACCTATAAGAGATTTTTCTATTTCCCCTATATCTTCCTTACCAAAAAAATCTCCAAAAATCTTCACATCTTTTATTACACCCTTTTCAACTTTTATATTAGCTTCTACAGTACCACCTGTAAATTTTTTCTCATTATAAAAATCATATTTAGGCGACTGTCCAAAATTCCATTTCCACGTTTCGTATTTAGATTTTTTTAGATTTTCTACATCTCTTATTTCTCTTTCACTCAATCTTTCAATAACTGCATTTTTGTCATTCTTTGTGATGTACTCAAATATTAAAGTCTTAAATTCTTCTACTGTAAGAGGTGATTTTAAATGTTCACTTATATTTGTGACTCTACTTACCACTGATTTTACTGCTTTATCTGAGAATTTTACCGGCTTTGATATTAATGCACCACTTAAATTATTCATATTGACAGAAAATAATATACAACCATGATGCATCATTCTATTCCTATGCTTACATTGTGCATTTCCAACAACTTTTTTTCCATCAATAAGCAAGTCATTTCTGCCAGAGAATTCAGCTTTTATACCTAATTCTCTTAAAACACCCACAATAGGCTGCAAAAACTTTTCAAAATCAGTAAAACTTTCTCCATCATCTCTGACTATAAAAGTAAAATTAAGATTTCCCAAATCATGAAATACGGCACCACCACCACTTTGTCTTCTTACAACCTTAATATTATTAGTTTTAACATAGTCAACATTTATTTCTGATAGTGTATTTTGATTTTTTCCTACAACTATACAAGGCTCGTTTCTCCATAAAACAAAATACTCATCATTTTTTTCTTTTAATAAATACTCGTCTAAAGCTAAATTAAAATATGGATCTATACATGTATTATCTATATATCTCATAACTGTTTACCCCTTGTAAATCTATTTATTTATACTGTGTATTGCTTCTCCATTTAAAGCTAGTATTGCTTCATGAAAGGCTTCCCCTAAAGTAGGATGACTATGAACTATATCTTTTATATCATAAGCCTTCATTTTTTTATCTATAGCTAAAACCCCTTCATGGATTAAATCCGAAGCATGAGGTCCCATAATGTGAATTCCTAATAATGTATTGTCTTCGCTATTGCATATTGCTTTAACAAACCCTTCTCCTTCTCCAAGCGCCAGTGCTTTTCCATTAGCACCGAACAAGAATTTACTCTTTTTATAAGGTATGCCTTTTTCTTTAGCTTCTTCTTCAGTAATTCCAACTGTAGCTATTTCTGGGAATGTAAATATACAATTTGGAATAGAAGGACTTTCAATATCTTTATTTAATAATATTTTTTCTACTACTTGTACACCTTGATGAGAAGCAGCATGAGCTAGTTGGCATATTCCATTTACATCACCTATAGCGTATATGTCCTTTATTGAAGTTTCATAATTCTCATTAACTTTAATTTTTTTCCTATCAAAATCTACTCCTATTTTATCTAGGTTCAATCCATCAAAGTTACCTCTCCTTCCTTTAGCCACCAGTACCATGTCAGCCTTAATTTCTACTTCCCCTTTTTTACTGTCGCACTTTATAATAACTTCTTCTTCTCCACTAATACTTTTTACCACAGTAGAAGTTTGTATCTGAATTCCCGTTCTTTTAGCCATAGCTGTATATCTTTTAGTAATTTCTCTATCTACGTCATATAATATGGAATCTCTTGCTACTATAACTGTTACATTAGACCCTAGTGAATTAAAGATACTAGCGAATTCCATTCCTATTACTCCACCGCCTATGACAGCTAAAGTTTTAGGAATATGATCAAAATCTAAAAGTTCATCACTTGTTATAACTTTCGGATTATTAATTCCTTCTATAGGTGGAATTTCTGATTTTGAACCACTAGCTATAATTATGTTCTTTCCCTTTAATATTGTCTCGCCTTCTTTAGTCATGACACAAATAGTATTATTATCAATAAAAGAAGCCTCTCCACTTATAAACTCTACACCATTTCCTTCTATAAGCTTTTCAATACCACCAACTAAAGTATTTACAATCTCACTCTTTCTATTTTGCATTCTTTCTACATTTACTTCATAGTTATCAACTTTTATACCAAAATTCTCGATATGTTTTAAATTATTTAAAAGTTCAGCTGTTCTATATAAGGTTTTAGTTGGAATACATCCTCTATTAAGACAAGTACCTCCCACTTTATCTTTCTCTATAACACATACTTTTGCACCTAATTGAGCCGCCCTTATACCAGCTACATATCCGCCAGGTCCACCGCCAATTATGATAATGTCTTTTATATTATCCATACAAATGCACCTCCACATTTTAAACACTTCTAATGAAAATCGTAAGCTTTATAATTAATTGTCTATAAGATTTGTAGTTTAAGTAAAGGCGTGACTGAACATCACGCCTTATTTTTACCACTTTAATATAGGGGTTCTAGCTGCTTTAACTTGATCTAATCGTCTTACTGGTGCATTATGAGGTGCATCATGTAATAATTCTGGATTTTCTTTTGCCTCCACAGCTATTTTTTTCATTACCTCGATAAACTCATTAATAGTTTCTATACTTTCACTTTCAGTTGGTTCGACCATAAGTGCTTCTTCAACTATTAATGGGAAATATACTGTTGGAGGATGAACTCCATAATCCATCATTCGTTTTGCTACATCTAGTGTAGAAAGTCCATTAGGATTATCTTTTAGCCCTGCAAAAATAACTTCATGCTTGCATACCTCGTCTATAGCTACCTCATAATAGTCCTTTAAGGCTTCTTTTATATAGTTAGCATTTAACACGGCATTTTCAGATACTGCTTTTAAACCATCGCTGCCCATACTCAATATATAAGTATATGCTTTTACTAACACACCAAAATTACCATAGAAACTTCTTATTTTCCCTATAGATTCTGGTAAATTATAATCTAGTGAAAATTTATTATCTTCCTTTTTAATTAATGGAACTGGAAGGAATTTAGCTAGTTTTTTATTTACTCCTACTGGAGCTGCTCCTGGTCCCCCTCCACCATGAGGTGTAGAAAAAGTCTTATGAAGATTTAAATGACAAACATCAAATCCCATATCTCCAGGTCTTGCAATTCCCATGATAGCATTTAGATTTGCACCATCATAGTACAATAATCCGCCTGCTTCATGAACTAAATCACTTATAAGCTTTATATCTTTTTCAAACAATCCTAAAGTACTAGGATTTGTAAGCATAAGTCCAGCTATCTCATCATTTAACACACTTTTCAAAGCATCTATGCAAACTCTGCCATGTTCATCGGATTTGATTTCTACTATATCAAATCCTGCTACAGCTGCACTAGCTGGGTTAGTTCCATGAGCTGAATCAGGAACTATTATTTTATTTCTTTTATAATCCCCTCTGCTTTCATGATAAGCCTTTATAAGTAAAAGACCTGTAAACTCACCATGAGCACCTGCAGCTGGTTGAAGAGTATATTCATCCATACCGGTAATTTCACAAAGTCTTGAAGATAAATCATACATAAGTTCTAATGAACCTTGTACTGTATCCTCACTTTGATATGGGTGTATTTTTGAAAATCCTGGTAAACTTCCTATATCTTCATTAATTTTGGGATTATATTTCATAGTGCAAGATCCTAATGGATAAAATCCTTTATCTACACTATAGTTTTTATTTGAAAGAGCAGTATAGTGCCTTACTACATCTACTTCACTAACCTCTGGAAGATTTAAATCTTCTGTTCTGAGCATATCTTTTGGTACTAAATTTGCTATATCAATATCAGGCACATCTAAAGCAGGAAGTTTATAACCTTTTCTACCCTCTGATGATAGTTCAAATATAATTTTATTATACTTCTTCATTATATCTCCTCCATCACTTTTACTAATGTATCAATTTCTTCTCTTGTTCTTTTTTCTGTTACACATAAAAGCATTGAATTTTCATAATGAGGGTATGCCTTAGCTAAATTATATCCACCTAATATATTTTCATTTAATAACTTTTTATTAATTTCACAAGGTGAAGTTTCTGATTTTATTGCAAACTCTTTAAAGAATGGTTTGTTAAATAATGGTTTGTATTTTCCACTACTTGTTAATGCTTCATAAGCATAATGAGATTTTTTAATACATTGAGTTGCAATCTCTTTTATTCCTTCTTTACCTAAAGTAGCCATGTACACAGCTGCACCTATAGAAATTAAAGTTTGATCTGAGCATATATTGGAGGTAGCTTTTTCTCTTCTTATATGTTGCTCACGAGCTTGTAATGTTAGAACAAAGCCTCTCTCCCCATCTACATCCTCTGTTTGACCTGCTATTCTTCCTGGCATTTTTCTCATAAGCTTTTTAGTAGTATTTAAGAATCCTAGACCTGGTCCACCAAAGCTTATATTAGCTCCAAGTCCTTGTCCATCACCAACTACTATATCCGCCCCAAGTTCACCAGGACTCTTCAATATACCTAATGATATAGGATCTACACTCATAATTAAAAGTGATTTATTGCTATGAACTAATTTTTCTATCTCTCCAATTTCTTCTATGATTCCAAAGAAATTAGGGCTTTGTATAATAACCGCTGCTATGTCCTTATCCAAAGCACTTTGAAGTTTTTCAATATTAGTTGTGCCTTCACATTCCTCAATTTCCACCATATTATAGCCCTTAAACTTTAAATAAGTCTTAAGCACTGTTCTAGTTTCAGGATTTACTGTGGAAGAAACAGCTATAGTTTTTCTTCTAGTTGCATCTATAGCCATTACTGATGCCTCAGCAGTAGCTGTAGCTCCATCATACATAGCTGAATTTGAAACTTCCATACCTGTTAAATTACAAATCATACTTTGATATTCAAATACACTTTGAAGCGTACCTTGACTTATCTCTGGTTGATATGGTGTATATGCTGTATAAAACTCAGATCTTCCTATTAAATGTTTTATTGTAGCAGGTATATAATGATCATAACTTCCAGCTCCTAAAAAACAAGTAATATCATCTGTAGATTTATTTTTTCTTACCAATTCTTTTATTCTATTAGTAACTTCTATTTCTGATAAGGATTTTTCCAAATTTAAATCTCTATTTAGCTTAAGTCCACTTGGTATATCTTTAAATAAATCATCCATAGATTTTATTGAAAGAAAATCAAATATTTCCTGTATCTCTTTTTCTGTATTAGGTATATAAGGAAACATATTATTCCTCCTTATCACAAATATTTTCGTACTCTTTTGAATTTAATAACTCTTTAAGTTCACTTTCGTCTTGTAATTCCACTGCTATCATCCAGTTCTCATAAGCATTTTCATTAACAGACTCTGGACTGTCAATTATTTCTTCATTAAACTCAACTACATTACCACTAACTGGTATATAAGTATCAGAAGCAGCTTTAACAGATTCAACTACTCCAAAAGCGTCACCTTTAGAAAATTCTGTTCCTTCTTCTGGTAGCTCTATAAATACTATATCTCCTAACAATTTTTGAGCATAATCAGTAATTCCAATATAAGCCTTGTTTCCTTCTACTCTTATCCATTCATGATTCTTTGTATATAATAAATTATCTAAAACTAACATCTTAAATTCCCCCTTATTTTTGTGTTTTTTTGCTATAAAATTTCTTATTAATAAGTACAGCTTTTAATTCTCTGTTTCTTACTTTAATAAATATTTCACTTCCTAATGCTGAATATTTTTCATCAATTAATGCAAATCCTATATTCTTTTTCAATGTAGGTGACATGTAGCCTGTAGTAACATGTCCAATATCTTTACCTTCTACTATAACTCTATAACCATGTCTTGCAATTCCTTTATCAAGTAATTCAAATCCAACTAATTTCCTTTTTACCCCATCTGACTTTTGCTTTACTAATGCATCTCTACCTATGAAATTATCTTTATTGAGTTTTACAAAAAAGCCAAATCCCATTTCTAAAGGTGTTATTGTAGCATCCATTTCATTTCCGTATAATGGTAGAGTCGCTTCAAATCTTAAAGTGTCCCTAGCACCAAGGCCAATCGGTTCAACTCCTAAATCTTTTCCCTCTTCTAAGATGGCTCTCCATAATTCAACTAAATTTTTAGGGTCAGTATATATTTCGAAACCATCTTCTCCAGTATATCCTGTCCTTGAAATTAAGCATTTTTTACCTTTAACTTCTACATCTCTTCTAAGTTTAAAGAAACCTATTTCTGATAAATCTATAGAAACTAATTTTTGAAGGATTTCTTGTGCTTTTGGACCTTGAAGTGCCAATTGCCCAATTTCTTCAGAAATATTATTTAATTCTACGTCATAGTTTCCTTTATTATCCAACATCCATTTATAGTCTTTTTCCATATTGCTGGCATTTACTACTAAAAAATATTCTTCTTTTGAAAATCTATAAACAAGCAAGTCATCTACTACACCACCAGTTTCATTACACATGAAGGTGTATAATACGTCATTGTCCTCTAAGGTTTTTACATCATTAGTTATAAGATAATTTACAAAAGTTTCAGCATCTTTTCCCTTGATGATTACTTCTCCCATGTGTGATACATCAAATAGTCCGGCTCTCTCCCTTACTGCCTCATGTTCTTCTAAAATTCCCCTAAACTGTACAGGAAGTCTGTATCCTGCAAAATCAACAACCTTTCCTCCATAATTTTTATATTCCTCTATTAGAGGGGTAGTTTTTAATGTATCCATCTTAATCCCTCCTACTATTATAGATTTACTTTTCGGAATACGTTTACACCTCAATTTTATGAAGTATATTATCATAGTATGCCTAAAGTACTTGCCTACTAATTAATCCCTCAAAATATAATGTGAGGAATCCTTAGTAATTTTTTACTCTACAATACATATTATAATATTAATTTCACAATAATTCAAACTATTCTAACTAATTATTAATATATTTTTTAAACTTTATTATATAAATTGATGGCTGGATAAGCATATTTTGATACTTTATTAACGCTTTTTTCTTGTCTATTTTATATGTAAATAATTCTAATAAATTAATTCTATATATCTTTATATTAAAACCCTTGTAATTCTTATAATAATTATTATTTTCTTTATTCTTTAATTGTATATCTTCATAATTAATGATTATTTTAACGAAGTTGTTATTAATATTTTATTAACTCCTAACATTTTATTCATTTTCACAGTAACTATAACTAAAGAAAATATTTTTCTGTGTATAGTATAAAATTCAATATAAAAAGCCGTAACTAATAGTTACGACTTTTTTTGTATATAGTCTAATTTTTCTTAATAATTCTCAACTTGAAGTTGTTGTAATTTGCACCTATTTATATATTGATTTAATATTATATTTCCCACCATAAGACACGCTCTTGTAGAATACATCATATCTTTTTCATACTCTTTTAGTTTATTGTCTTGTATATATTCTTTATGAAGATTTTCAATAGAACTTATTAAATCTTCAGTGGATATTTCATCTTGTAAATATCTACAACTTGGTATTGAACTTATTTTATTAATATATTTTCCTATATACATCATTTGATGAAACTCATATACATGATGCTGAGGTATAGTTCCCTCATAGTTACCATTATGAGGATAGCAAAAGAAATCACAAACAAAATGCAATATTGCACCTAAATCTCTTAAGAATTTTTTGTAGTTTATACCTTCTTCAATATCTCCATAAATTTTATTAATCAGATTATATGCATATTCAGTATATGCTTCTTTTGTATGATTTCTCATAGTAGTTTCAATCTTTATATCTGGTCTTATATTACCGTAAAAAAAGTTAGCTTTTTTAATATCTACATCTAATTCTTTTTCAAATCTTGGTGTAAAATGTGATGCTAAAATTATATGTGTAAATACATTCATCTTCATTACCTCTTATCTAAATTTGTATAAGGTTAATTTTTAATAGTTGTTTACATAAAAAATAAAACAATTTGGTAATCATTCTATAACTAAATTTAAGATATAATTTTCTTAATCTTTAACCTAACACTACTATTATTATATTAATAATAAAACTCATTTTCAAATTAAAATTTTATTAGAAAACATTATTATTCTGAATAATTAGCTATTTTATTGTAAGTCTTTATTTTTTATAACTATCTAAAAAGCAAAACTTTTTAGATTACATTTACAATAACATTAAACATAATAAAGCACTATTAAATTATCTAATTTTAATAATTTAATAGTGCTTTATTTAAAACTATAAAATTTTATTAATAAATCTTTTAACAAAAGTGTATTTAAAAAAGTCTTTTAAAAGATTTATATCTAACTCGTGTCTATAAACTATCTTACATCCATAGTGCATAATATTTTCTCCACCTATTATTGGAGTTTCTACTATATTTGATTTTTCTATGGTTAAACCACACTATTTAAATTTTCATAATATCTTCCAAATTTACTTCCACAAAAGGCTGATTCGCTCCTCTATATTACTGCTATAATAATTATTGGTATAGTTATCATAGAAATTAATGTACTTACAAAAACCGCCTTAGAAGCATAACTAGCATCTTTCCCGTATCCATTAATAATAATTGGTGCTAAAGTTGCGCCAGGCATTGCTTCTATTATAACGCAAATTTCTATTAAACTCTTATCTATTCTAAAGGTTTTCATTATAAATAAAACTATAAATGGAACTAATATCAAAATATTAAAACTTCCATAATATAAAGACAAATCAGAAAATAAATCTTTCATCTTAATTTTAGATAACATAGAGCCTATTATAATCATAGAAATAGGGGTAGTTGTATTACCTAAGTGCTTAACTCCCTCCTTAATTGGTAATGGTAAATCCAATGGTGCAATAAAGAGAATAACCCCAACTAAAACTGCTATCATTGATGGGTTTGTCATGACTTTTTTGAAACTTCCCTTTTCATTATTATCTAAAAGTCTTACTCCTATAGTCCACAGAAATAAGTTAAACCCCATATTAAACATAGCAGCATAAAACACTGCAATTGGGCCTAAAACGCTATTTAGAATTGGATATCCCATAAATCCTACATTAGAAAAAGTAGTTACAAATCTTAAAACTCCTTGTTTTTCACTTTTGTTTTTTATATATAGAAGTTTTGTAACTAATAAAAGACTTACATGTATTACAATAGAATAAATTAAAATTTTTAATGCATTCCCTAGGAGTTCTTCACTATAATCAATATTAAAGGAAGTAACTATAAGAAAGGGTAAGGTAATGTTAAGTAATAATTCAGACATCCCCTTCTCTACTGTTTTATTTATAAATCCTTTTTTAGCTCCATAGTATCCCATAAGCATCATAAAAAATAAGGTTAAAACTTGATTTATTATTTCAATATTACTCACATAATTCCCACCATTTATTCCATATTAACTTCTATTCAATATAATATTTACTCACATATTCTGAAGTCATTGCTTGCAATAAACATCCATATTTTACATCAAACTCTACAATATCTCCAACTTTATAGTCATATTCACACTCTGTTATATCTAAAATCATATGATCACTACTTGCCCCTAGAATTTTCATTTTTTCATCTTTAGGGTCCATAGCATCCATTTTAATGTCTTGTCTGCCTACTGCAACTATTACTCTTTTCCTAATTCCAAGATCTTCAAACTCAGGTACTTCTCCAAAGGCATTTAATCCTATCGTACCTGTAGGTATAGAAGGTTTGCTTTTCACCTCAACAACTTCTGCCTTTAATGTAAAAACATCACTGTAAGTATTAGGTATCCTTTTTGCAAAGGAAGATTCTGTACCTAAAAGTATACCTTCTCCAATTCTAAGTTGAGTAACTCCTTTTGGAATTGTACCATCCATAATCATATAAAGACTACTAGAGTTTCCGCCTGAAATTATTGGAAGATTTATATTTAATGTCTCTTCTAACATTTGTTTCATTTTAATAAGATTCCCTAAATTATTTTCATCAGCTAATACTCCACCATAGCAAGTTAAATTAGTACCTAATCCAACTAACTCTATATTAGGTAATTTTATTATTTCCTTTACTGTATCTAAAAGATCGTCTTCAAATATCCCTTCTCTTAAGTCACCTAAATCTACCATAAGTATTATTTTATGAGTCTTATTTATACTTTCTGCTGCTTCTGAAAGCTTTTTAATAACTTCAAGCTCAGAGTTTAAACTTACATCAGAATATTTTACAACATCTAAAGCTTCACTTCCCATAGGAATTCTTACAGTATATTTTTTACATTCCAAATGTTCTGACTTTTTAAGATTTAAAATTCTTGCATCTCCCACATTTTTAAGACCTGCTTCTACAAGAGCTCTTGTTATTGGTTCTTTTGCACAATATCCTTTTGTAATGCAAACAACTTCAATGTTATGTTCTCCACAGATGTTCATAATAGTCTGAACATTATGCTTTATTTTTGGTAAATTTACTTCTATACATGGATAATTTTTTTTCATATGCTTAAACTCTCCTTTAATAATAAACTAGCTGCTTCTTTANNATATCTTCTATAGATAAAACGCCTGCACAAGCCATTATATACATATTATCTAATAGTATCTTAGCTCCAACCTTAGGGTACATAGTTAAATCTTCATTTAAAGCTCTAACTCCACTTAAAAAATCTTCTCCCTTTGGAAGTCTTGTAAGTGCTCCACCTGTTCCTACGATATATTTAATCATAGACAAGTCCTTACCATAGGCTAAAAAGTTTTTTCCTGCGCCATATGCTCTTTTAATATGGCCAACGTGTCTTTTAATAGCAGTATCTACCGCTTTTTTAGTTAAAACTCCACTCCACTTTTTGTCTTCTTCAACTGTTGGTATAGGTTTTATATGAAATTTTATCTCCTCTGAAGTTAATCCTTCTTTTTCTCTCTCATCTAAAAGTTCAATAACATTATCACTGTTTATATATACACCTAAGTCTCCTTCTACGGTTCTTTTAGCTTTAGGTTCTGGAGTCACTAATATATCTAAAATTTCAGTGGAACCTTCTGTTACAGAATGTACATCTGTAGTTGCCCCTCCTACATCAAAAACCACTACATCTCCCATAAGATCATAAATCAATTTTGTAGCCTCCATTACAGCACCTGGTGTTGGCATTATAGGTCCATCTACCATTTCTTTTATTTTCTCCATTCCTGGCGCCTTAACAATATTTTTTTCAAAGGCTTTTTGAATCATTGCTCTAGCTGGTTCTACATTTAGCTCATCCACTCTAGGATAAACATTGTCAATTATATAGAGTTCTTGATTTTCAAATATATCTTTAACTTCATCAACATTTGCTATATTCCCGCAGTAAACAATAGGAATATTTAATTGTTCATTACTTAATAATTCAGAATTATAAAGCGCCGTTTCTCTCTCACCATAGTCTGTCCCCCCTGCAATCATAATAAGATTAGGTTTAATTTCTTTAATTTTTTTAATATCACTTTTTCTAAGCTTTCCTGCTGTTACCATTTTTATAATTCCACCAGCACCTAAAGCTGCTTCCCTTGCCGCTTTTACTGTCATATCCTCTACAAGTCCATGAACAGTAATCTTGAGCCCTCCTGCAGCACTACTAGTTGCTAACATCTTTTTATATTCGACATTTTCTCCGAGTTTTCCTTCTATTTCTTCTAATGCTTTTTTTAAACCTATAGTTACATCTCCATCTAATACAGTAGTAAAGTATTTACCTTGTCCTATTATCTCTACTCCATTTCTAAAATTAAAAGCAGTGACTAACGTTGTAGTGCTCCCTATTTCTGCTACTAAATAGTCAACTTTCATAATAATCCCTCCTAACATTTCAATTCACAATTCACGATGCACAATTCACAATTGTTGATATTTCTCAGCTACCACTGAAAATTTCAAAATTGATTCTATAACGACGAACAGTGTTCGTCAGTTATCTATTGAAACAATTTATGTACTCTTTAAATTTATTTAATTAAAGGCATACATGGTTTTATGTATGCCTTTTAAATATTTACTCTTCTTTTTTCATTAGAGTTTCAATTATAAATGAAGCCACATCATTTCCATGGGTACCTCTACCAAAGCCAGCATCCATACCATTTGTTTTTGCAATTTCATTACTTACTTGAGTTCCTCCAGATACTAATATAAACTTATCTCTTACACCTTTTTCTATACAAAGATCATTTATCTTTCTCATGTTTTTAATGTGTACATCATTGTGGGTTATTATCGTGCTTGCAACTATAGCTTGTGCTCTAGTTTCTATAGCTGCATCTATCAATTTTTCCACTGGACAAGATGTTCCAAGATAAACACATTCTATACCGTACCTTTCCATTCCACCATGTTTAATATCTATAATTTCTCTTAGACCTACAGAGTGTTCATCTTCTCCAACAGTAGCAGCTACTATTTTAACTGGATTATTTTGAACGTACTCTTTCATAACAGCATCACTTAAAAGTTGTTTTTTCTCTGGAACTTTTAATTTACTCTTGTCAATCTTAAATGCTACTCTTCCTTTTATTTCAACTAATGTACCTTCTGCTTCTTGCATTACCTGCTTATGAATAACCTCAACATCAGTTAAATTCATATTTTTTCCCATTTCCAGCGCAGCAGCTTCAGCTATTCTTTCACTTTCAGGTAAGAATAAGGTTACTGATACATATCCATCTTTACTCCACTCAACTTCAGGTGTTATAGTTCCGTCCTCTTTAACTTTTTCCAATCTCTTAAAGACATTATCTTCTTCATCTAATTCATCTATATATTGAATTTTATCATGATTACAAAGTGTACATTCCTTTATAGCATCACAAGGTTTATTATATTTTTCTGGAACATTATTATATCCAAAATGAGCACAGACTGGTGCAAAGTAATCTTCATCCCTCTTAAATACTGTGTCTACACCAATACCTCCATCAATTTTTCTTGCTATACCATCACTATTTCTAGCTGGATACTCCCCTGAATCAACAAAGAATCCTTTTTGAACTGCTTCAAAATATCCACCATTCTCAATTATTTCCTCTAAGAATAGTATTGCTCTTTCTTTAAGTTCCCTAACCTTTGTTGGCAAGTACCCATCTTTTTTAAGCTCAACCATCTCCATTAAACCATCCATACCAATTAGCGCTTGCTTTGCAGTATTCACAGCATGAATATTATTATAATGCCAAGGTACATTCCTTCCTTCATCAGGAGTTATTGTACTTTGAATATCTACTGAGGTAAGCTTAGAAATTAATAAATTTAAACTATGAGTAACAGTAGCTTCTCTTGTACATGAATCCATGTATTTGGTGTTCATTTGAGCTCTCATTTTATAGTTTCTAAATAAATCTCTAAGAGCTACAGCATATGGAAGATCATATGTTAGGCAAGGTGCTGGTGGCGCTGTAGGAGGAACTGTTGAAAGTGCAATATTTTCACTCTTCATTCCTACCTTTTCAGAATACTTAGAGTTAATAGCATGTTGAACCATAAGCTCTGGCATTACATTATATCCCTTCATAGCAGTTGCATTAGCATTATGTGCTCCATCTATTTGAACAATATCTCCCCATGCCATAAGCTTTTTAGCTACTGCTGCGTCTACAAAGGAACGAACCATATTTATATTTCTATATAACACGTTATATTGAGGATCTTGGTGTGCTCCATTTACTCCTTCCTCTGCAAACATAACTGCAATATCCGGTCCGGCTACACCAGATACATAGGAGTGAAAATTTATTTCTCTTCCTACTTCTTCCTCAATTAAATCTAAAGCTTTTCTTGTAGCTCTAACTTCTTTTCTTGTAATTGGAACTCCACCTATACCTTCTGGTGATCCTTCAATTAATCCATCGTAATGGCTTTGGCCAGCTGTTCTTATAACCATTATATGATCAGCTCCATGCCAAGCAGCCATTCTCATTCTTCTTATATCATCTTCAAATCTACCAGAGGCAATTTCTGAAGTTATAACTGGTATTGGTTGAGGGTCTATATTTTCAAAGCTTCTTGCTGATGGTAAAGCTCTACTTTTCTTAAGGGGAGCAGAAATTTCTTTATATTTAAATTCCCCAACATCTCCATCATATTTTTCTCTCCAATGCCATCCTCTTCTTTTAGGTCTATATTTATCTAAATCTTTAAGAATTTCTTCAACATTTATTTTTTTATTCTCTTGTAGCATTACTTATCCCCCCTAAAAAGTTCAACTACTTCATTCCATCCTTTTCCTTCCCCTAGTATTCGTCCTGCATCTAAATAATCAATACCTTTAAGCTCACTATATTTTAAAACTATATTTCCCATACCTTTAGAAAGTAGATTTACCTTAGTACCCTCTATAACTATTTTAGAGGCCTCTATACTTGAAAATCCCATTCTAAGTAATACTGAACGTTCTATTGATGGAGAAGTGTGGTTATGAGCAAGATCTACTAATGGATTAACTATCTCTTCTGTCAGTGACCAAAATCTTTCATATAATTCTTCATCACTTAGATTCTTTAAGTGTTGCCTTCTTGATTGAAAATCATCTTCTCTTTTCACAAAAGTTCCCCCCTAGACTTTTATTTTATATATATCCCCTCTTGAGATAAGATGTCTAACATTTGAATTTTTGATAACTTAGTTTCACTACATAAAAATTCTACATCCACTATATCTAGCATATTTTTTTCCAATTTTTTTAAAGTATTCTTTATTAAGGATTTCCTATAATTATTTAAATCTTTTTCTTTTATTTTTAAATCTTTAGGATGCTGTGGTAAAATTAGATTTTTCCCTGGAATCTCTTCACTTGGATCTCCAATTAATNNCATTAAAATTTCTATACCATTATCCTTAGCAAAAGTAAGTTGAGGTAATATATGTTTTCCTGCACCTGTATATTCTGTTTCTTGTACTACAATTATTGCATCATCCTCCATATCTTGAGCCAATACAAAGGCTGCTGCTAAGGATGTATTTCCTGCTGGTCCTCTCTCTAAACCCTCAAGCTGTGCCAAAAGCTCCGTCATATAGAAAATTTCCCCTTGAGATACAGTTACATATCTATCTAAATATCTAAGTGGTCTAGCAGCACTTCTTGGTACATCACTTCTATCAGGCCATACCATAAAAGGTATTCCAAAACCTGTATGACCTGTAGTAAAAGATTTTTTATTAAAATCACTATCACTAGCCATATGAAGACCTTCTAAATCTGCTGATGCACCTATTATTTTTGTATATAAGGCTCCAGCTTTTATAAGCCCTCTAGCTGTACCTGTAACGTTTCCTCCACCAGCATGAGTCGCTACTACCATGTCAGGATCTTTTCCAAACCTTTCTCTACACTCTGTTGCTATTTCATATCCTAAAGTTTCAATACCTGCAACGCCATAAGAAGAGTATAGTGAAGCATTATAATAGCCTGTTTCTTCAAGCATATTCAAGAAAGTATAAAACAATTCAGGACCAACAGTAAGTTGCATGACTTCAGCCCCTAAACAGTCACACTTTCTTCCTTTTTCTATTATTTCAGGCTGTCCTATTTTTTTAGAATCATAACATTCCTGTACTATAATTGCCTTTAATCCACGGATTGCAGCTTGAGAAGCTACTGCCGCACCATAATTTCCTGAAGTAGCTGAGGCTACACCTTTATATCCTCTTTTTTTTGCATCATAGATAGATACACTTGCTCTTCTGTCCTTAAAACTACCAGATGGATTGCAACTCTCATCTTTCACAAAAATTCTAGCTGCTTTCCCACTTTTAGAAACTTTTCTTGCCAGATTAGTGATATTTTTTAGTTCAAGTAAAGGAGTATTACCAACTCCTACTTCTCTTTGAATTTTCATAATATCACTTAGAGAGTATCCAATATCTCTCATCATTCCTTCATAATCAAAAGAAATAACTCCAGTTTCATACTTTGAGAAGTCTATTCCTACAGATTCAATCATTATTTCATTTTTTCTAGCCATTAAAGCTTCGTATTTATTCACCATCATCACCTACTTTAATAAAAAACTTTTCTATACATTATTTACATTCTACTCTTCAAACAATATTTTCTTTGCTTGCTTTCCTATATAAGAAATTTCCTCTATATGTCTTCCAAAATCATGATTATAATAAGGCTCTATCGCCACTACTACTCCACTAATTATTCTTCCTATAGCAGTTTCTATTTTAACTTCCTCACCTAACTCACAATCTTCTAAAACATGTCCTCTTACCCACATCTTAAGAGGGGTACTTTTAGTATCCTCTGGTATAGATTTAGCTCTATCTTCTATAGATAAAACTTCACTAATAATTTCAACGTAGGTACCTTTCTTAATCATAAAATCACTACCTTTAAAAATAATTTTCTTATAAATAATTGCTTAAAATAATAAATAATTTGAAAATTCAATTAATTTTACTTATATATTTTTAATAGCTAATTTATTGTCTGTAATAATTAACTTGATCACTAAAACTATTTTCTATAGCATGTGGAAGCGGTAAATCTATCATTGTTTTAAGTCCTGAAGAAGCTGTTATAACCAGTGGAATCATATTTATAGCCATTGCCATTGTTCCTATTCCACCTGGAGTTTCTGGCTTAATTGAAAGATGTAGATCAGCATCTCCATATACATCAATATAATCCCCTGTATCAATAGCTTCACATTCTGGATGAATTTGTTGAGGATGCTCTAATGTAATAACAGCTTTTCCATCACTGTAAGCTGTAGCTATATGATTACATCCTGCAACCATACCTGGTTCGACCACTACGCATGGTGTTTCCCTATGTGTATTAGATATAATAGGCTCCCTTGTCTCAACAATTTCATCATACTCAAGTCCTAATGCCTTAGCTACCATTGGAATGGATTGAGCAAATCCTATATGACCAACTATAGAACCATCTTCAATCCCAGCTTCAAATTGTTCTAAAGTTGTTCCTACACCTTGAGTTCTCATAACTGTAGCTCCAAATGGAGATAAATCATTAATTCTCGCAGCTTTTATTGATTTTACACTTCTACATCCAGCAGATAACATTAGTATTAATGAATCTAAGACAAAACCTGGGTTTACCCCTGTTCCCAAAATTGTCACATTATTTTCTTTAGCTAAATTGTCCATATCTGTAGATAAATCAGGCTCAATTACGTATGGATATGCCATTTCTTCTGCAATTGTTATGCAATTTTTACCACTTTTCACAATAGCTTTTATTGCTGGGAATCCTAATTTTACAAAAGAATCTATAGCTAATATAACTATATCTGCTTTAACATTTTTTATAACTTCTAACTCATTTTCAGATATAGATACGCCTTTCTTTTCTAGACCTAAATATCCTCCTAAATCTTTGCCAATTTTATTAGGGTCTTTATCTATTGCACCTACTACATCTATTCCTTTCTTCCCTAATGCCATCTTAGCCATTCCACTTCCCATAGCACCTAATCCCCAAAATATTACCTTAACATTTTCCATATATAAATCCCCTCCTATAATCAATAAAATTTTAATTATATAATTAAAATCTAAATATTAGGTCTCTAAAATAACCAGTCAAAGATGTAGTTATATTCTGTATCAAACGAGGAGGCAAATTATTCTCATAATTCAGCTATGAGTAACTTCTATAGAGTTCCTCAATGAAAATTTAACTTATGCATAATTTTAATTTCCATAACAAAAATTCT
>NZ_DKLM01000045.1:5389-44691 GCF_002455975.1 Clostridium sp. UBA6640 | reverse complement strand
ATTAATCCTTAATTTCTAAGAATTAAAGCTATTTTTATAGAAAGTTTATTTTCCAGAGTATATATTAAGTTTTCGTATTGTGTCCCTATAGTATGATTCAAGATAGACCAAAATATTGGCTAGTTATTTTTGAGATTCCTTATATTATTAACTATAGCAATTACTATGCCAATTTATTTAGCAAAAAAGGCATATTTTAATAGTAAAACACTAAAACTTGGCCTATTTTTTTATGTAAATTTCAATTTTCTGAAAATATTTTGCATTTGATGCAAAATATTTTTACAGGTAATTTCTTCCAAACACTACCTTAATGGCATCGTTAATAAAAAAACAAGCTGAGCGCAAATATATTTGCACTCAGCTGTACTATTTATCTAGTAAATTATATTTTTTTAATTTATATTGCAAACTTTGACGAGAAACTTTTAATTCCTCAGCAGTTTTAGTTACATTATAGGAATGTCTTTTAAGGCATTTTTCAATAATCCCCTTTTCTATACAATCCAAATAATCTGAAAGAGGCATATCTCCATCATAAGATGTATTATCGTAAGCATTACCGTATTGAACTATCTTATTTTCAAAAAACTCTTTAGTAAGTATTTCGCTGTCATCTATCATATTCATAGCAGACTCAATAACATTTTTTAACTCTCTAATGTTTCCAGGCCAATTATACTGTAAAAATTTCTCTATAACTTCTTTATCTATAGATTTTACATTCTTAGATAGGATTTTATTATAGTAATTTAAAAAGTAATAGGCTAATAATTCAATATCCTCTTTTCTTTCTTTTAGTGGAGGTATATCAATTCTTAATACACTAAGTCTATAATAAAAATCTTTTCTTAGTTTCCCCTCACTTATTAACTTCTCAGGCTCTTCATTTAAGGTAGCTATTATCCTAACATCAATGTCAATAATTTTGTTACTTCCTAAAGGTCTAATATAACCATCTTGAAGAACTCTTAAGAGTTTAGATTGTAAATATGGCTCCATAGAGTTTATCTCATCTAAAAGCACTGTACCTTGATGTGCTTCTTCAAAAAGTCCTTTTTTATTTTCTGCACCAGTAAAACTTCCCTTTACTGTACCAAATAACATTCCTTCTAATAGTGCACTTGGTATTGCTGCACAATTTATTGGAATAAAAGGTTTGTCCTTTCTTATTCCACCATAATGTATACTTTGAGCAAAAACTTCCTTTCCAGTTCCTGTTTCACCATATATAAGCACTGAAGAATTAGAAAGACTAGCTCTAACTGCTTTATTTACTTCATTTCTTATCTTTACACTATCCCCAATAATACTTTTAAATACATGATGTTCTTCATATTTATTATTATTATTTTCAAGTTTACATACCTTTTCATTTAGCTTTCTAATTTGAGTCATATCTCTAGCAATTTCTATTGCAGCTATAACATTATCATTTAAAATCACGGGAATAGTAGTATTTATAGAAGTAATGTTTTTTCCTTCTTTGCTAGAATAGTGTTGTATAATATCTCTATATTGCTTTTTTTCTTTTAAAGCATTCATAAGAGTTGAAATATCTTCCATTCCTTTTAGATATTCATAAACTTTTTTTCCAAGGACATCTTCTTTTTTAAAGCCCTCAATTTTTGCCATAGGATTATTATAATATATAGTTTTTCCTTTGTTATCTACAATATGAATTCCTTCGTTGAGATTTTCTATTAAACACTCTAAAATATACTCACTTTTATTCATATTAATATAACCTTATTTTATTAATATAACGGGCATTTTTTGCAAAGCTCGTGTACTTTTGCTTTTGTTGAACTTAGATCTCCTTCTCTACCTTCTATAGCCTCATTTATAAGTCTTGCAACTTCTCTCATTTCTTCTTCTTTGAAACCTCTACTTGTAACTGCTGGAGTACCTATTCTTATTCCACTAGTTATAAATGGACTTTTAGTTTCAAATGGAATAGTGTTTTTATTTACTGTAATTCCAATAGAATCAAGAAGCTTCTCAGCATCCTTACCAGTTAATTCTTTGTTAGTTAAATCTACAAGCATAACATGATTATCAGTGCCACCAGAAACTATTCTAAATCCATACTTAGTTAATTCCTCACTAAGCACTTTAGCATTCTTAACTACCTGCTCCATATAAGTTTTGAAATCTTCTTCCATCGCTTCTTTGAAGCATGCTGCTTTAGCTGCTATTATATGCATTAGCGGTCCACCTTGCATTCCTGGGAATATAGATTTATCTAATGCTTTAGCAAATTCTTCTTTACATAAAACCGCTCCACCTCTAGGACCTCTTAATGTTTTATGAGTAGTAGTAGTTACAAAGTCTGCATATGGTACTGGTGATGGATGTAAGCCTGTTGCTACAAGACCAGCAATATGTGCCATATCTACCATAAAGTAAGCTCCCACTTCATCAGCAATTTCTCTAATTTTCTTAAAATCTATTATTCTAGAATAAGCACTAGCACCAGCTACTATTAGCTTAGGTTTAGATTCTAATGCTAAACTTCTTAACTCTTCATAATCAATAGTTTCAGTTTCGCTATTAACTCCATAAGAAACAAAGTTATATAATAAACCTGAAAAGTTTACTGGACTTCCGTGAGTTAAATGTCCCCCATGACTTAAATTCATCCCTAGAACTGTATCCCCCGGTTTTAATACAGTTAAATAAACTGCCATATTAGCTTGTGAACCTGAATGTGGTTGAACATTAGCATGATCAGCACCAAATAGTTCTTTCATTCTTTCTCTTGCTAAGTCTTCAATCTTGTCAACTACAAAGCATCCACCATAATATCTCTTATTTGGATATCCTTCTGCATATTTGTTTGTCAATACTGAGCCAGCAGCTTCCATTACTGATCTAGAGACAAAGTTTTCTGACGCAATAAGTTCAATATGTTCTTCTTGTCTTTGTTGTTCTTGATTTATTAGCTCAAGTAACTCTCTATCAGTTTTTTCTAAATGAGTTAAATTCATTTCTTCCACGCCCCTTTTTTATAAATAAATCGTAATAATAACTACTACAACTTCATTATAGTTTTTTATTGAATAATAATCAATAATAGTATTTATTTAACAAGGCTTACTACCTATTAAATATTAAAAATACCTAATATTATATAGTTTTTAAATTGGTATCTAATTAAATATATAAAATTAAGAAATAATATCTATAGATAAGTATAATACTTTATACAAGTGAGGCTGTCAATGCTTTGCTATTAAACAATTAATTAAAGAAATTTTCTTAATTAAAACCGATTTAATAACATTAGCCTAAATTTATAATAACCGCTTAATTCTTATTTAGACCGAGGTTTTTCTTTATAAGAATTTAGGTGATATTAGTTATAATTAAAATTTTCAAACAATTCTGCTTTGTATTGAATTTTATTTAATTTGATATATAATATGAAAGACTAAGAAATTTTTGGTTAGAGGGGAGTAGCCATGTATACTGATAATATAGTTCATATTGCTGCAGATGCAGGGAAAATAATACTTGAGAACGGCGGAGAAACTTATAGAGTAGAAGAAACGATTTCTAAAATTTGTGAAGCCTATAATATCAAAACCGTAGAAAATTTTGTTACTCCAACAATTATAGTAATATCTATACTTAATGAAAATTCGGAAACAATTACAGTAGTTAGAAGAATAAAATATAGAACCGTTAATTTAAAAAAAGTTTCATTAGTAAATAATTTATCTAGAAGTGTTTATACTAAAGCACTTTCCATGGATGATATTAGAAATGAACTTAAGTATATAGATACACTCTCTAGATATAGTGATGAAATAACTGCATTTATGTCAGGACTTAGTGCAGGTTTTTTTACACTATTATTTGGTGGAGCAATTAGAGATTTCGTAGTATCTGTTTTTATAGGAATAGTAATTAGTTTAATTAGTAAATTATTTAGCAAATACCAAGTTAATAGCTTTTTTTACAATGTTTGTGGAGGACTGTTAGCTGCTTCTGTAGCTATAGTAATATCACACTTTTATCCTAGTTTTAATGTAGATACCATAATTATAGGCTCTATAATGCTTTTGGTACCAGGACTTGTAATTACTAATGCAATAAGAGATACCTTAGCTGGTGATTTATTATCTGGTATTTCTCGTTCTGTAGAGGCATTAATGATAGCTGCAGGTATAGCAATAGGTACAACAATAGGCTTTAAAATATGGCTCTATATTTTAGGAGGTGCATTATAATGTCAGCATATTTCTATGCCTTTATGAGTTCGTTAGGTTTTGGAATACTGTTTAATGTTAGAGGCAAAGATCTATTTTTTGCATCTCTTGGTGGTGGAATTGGGTGGTTTTTTTATACTCAAGTTCTCTCTCTTACCAGCTCTGAAATCATAGCATTATTTATTGGCACAATATCACTTAGTATACATTCTGAAATTTGCGCTCGTGTATTTAAAAATCCTGTTACCTTATATTTAATATGCGCTTTAATACCTCTTGTCCCTGGTAGTGGCATGTATTATACCATATTTGAAGCAGTTAAAGGAGATTATAATGCTTCTTTAACAAAAGGAATTCAAACTTTGTTTAATGCAGGATCTATAGCAGTAGCAGTAATGTTTGTATCAACTATAAGTAGAGTTATAATTGCATTGTCTGCAAAAAATAAAAGAAGAAAAAGATCTTTAAAAAAACTATGACTTGATGTCATAGTTTTTTAATTTGAATTTTTTAGTTAATTTACAATATAAGCTTTTCATCCTTAATAGATTAAATCCTTAAAAATTAAGAATTAATAATAAAGAATGAAGAATTCAGGAAAAANNCACTAAAGGTGAATTTCTTAAACTATTCTTTTGCTATCAATAAATTGCTGCACCTTTATAAGAAGCGATTACATCACTTCAAAAATAAATAGTTTTAATAATCATATTCTGAAACATTTTGACAAAGTGATATTTTTAAATTTTTTTCTTTAATAACTTTCTTGTAAGAACATAAAAATTCATTTAACTCATTATCCCTTAAGTCTATATTCTTTGGACTTTTTAATATTACTTTTTCTTCCTGAAGAATAATATCTAATGTATTTAAGTCATTATTAATTTTATATACGGTTACTTGACTAAGAGCTATCTTGCCTTTATATTTTTCATGAAAACTTGCAGTTTTTCTTATATCTTCATAATCCTTATTTAAGTTTCCTAATCCTAAACCACTCATCTCAGTACCAAAGGATTTCATTTGATTTTCTAAATCTGATGGATCTAAGCCATATCTTTCCATAAGTTTTTTTTGTATATTCATAAGCTTTTCTTCAGATACATTGTTCTTTTCCATATACTCTCTAAGGCTCTTAGTAAATTCCATCATGTTTAAATCACCTTGGGCCATAGAATAATATAATCCATAAATATATTGTTCGAACTTATCTAAATCCTTATCACTTGCTCTATTCTTTAATTCATTAAAATCAATTACATCACTCATTTTTACACCTCCAATAATAAGAAATCATAAAAATTTTTATTAAAAAAGGTTGCAATAATTGCAACCTTTTAAATTCTTATTAATCAATCCCCACTATGCCGTTTCCAAGGTATATTTGAACCCGTTCTCCAACGGGCGGAAACCTCCTTCATTGCTTCTGGTACCCGAGTCGTGCTCTAGTCAACGCTTCACATGAAGAGTTAATTTCCTATTGTATCAATGTTGGCTCAACATAGACCTATTCAACGCACACAGCAGGAGAAAAATTAAATATTTTTTACTTTGTATTTATATTATAAAACATATTTTTAAATTTTTCAAATGGTTATAAGTTAAATTTAATAAAATTTTTTATCGATATTTTAGCTCTAAGCTTAAATATCATGGAAATAGTTAATAATTACTCTTCTTTTCTTGCATTTATGGCTAAGGACAACTCATCTAACTGTTTCTTATCAACTACATTTGGTGCTTCACTCATTGGACAATAAGCATTTTGATTTTTAGGGAAAGTAATTACGTCTTTAATATTATCAGTTTCCGCTAAAAACATAACCATTCTATCAAGACCATAAGCGAGTCCACCATGTGGAGGTGGTCCATATTTAAATGCCTCTAATAAAAATCCAAATCTCTCCCAAGCACTTTCTTTAGTAAATCCTAAAAGATTAAACATTTTTTCTTGTAGATTAGAGTCATGTATTCTTATACTTCCTCCACCTAATTCTTCTCCATTTAGAACTATATCATAAGCTTTTGCCCTTACCTTTGATGGATTAGTTTCTAAAAGCTCCATATCTTCATCCATAGGCGATGTAAACGGATGGTGAAGAGCTACATATCTTCCTTCTTCCTCATCGTATTCAACAAGAGGGAACTCTGTTATCCATACAAAGTTAAATTCTTTATTATCCTTTAATAATTCAAGTTCTTTTGCAAGCTCAAGTCTTAGTGCTCCTAGAGATTGTAGCACTACACTGTCCACATCTGCTACTATTAGTACTAAATCTCCTACTGTAGCTTCTGCACTATCTAATATAGCTTTCATTTCTTCTTCACTAAAGAATTTAGCTATTGGAGATTTTATTTCTCCTTCCTTATAAGCTATCCATGCAAGTCCTTTAGCTTTATAAGTTTTAACAAATTCACCTAGTTTATCAATCTTTTTTCTTCCCATATCTGCTGAATTCTTAACAGTTATAGCTCTTACCGATCCACCATTTTCTATAGCATTTTTAAACACAGCAAATTCAGTATTCTTAACAGCTTCTGTAATATTTTTTATTTCCATACCAAATCTTAAATCTGGCTTATCAGAACCATACTTTTCCATAGCTTCATTATATGGCATTCTCTTTATCGGAAGTGAAACATCTACATTTTTAATTTCCTTAAATACTCTTTGAATTAATCCTTCATTAAGTGCAATGATATCCTCCATTTCAACAAAGGACATTTCAAGGTCTATTTGTGTAAATTCTGGCTGTCTATTTGCTCTTAAATCTTCGTCTCTAAAGCATTTTACTATTTGGAAGTACTTATCATAGCCTGATACCATTAATAATTGCTTAAATATTTGAGGTGACTGTGGCAATGCATAAAACATTCCTGGATAATTTCTACTTGGAACTAAATAATCCCTAGCCCCTTCTGGCGTACTCTTAGTTAACATTGGAGTTTCCATCTCTAAAAATCCATTTTCATCCAAATAATCTCTAACAATCTTAGTTGTTTTATGTCTTATCATAAATATTTTTTGCATATCAGGTCTTCTAAGATCTAAATATCTATATTTTAATCTTATATTTTCTGAGGCATCTAAATCTTCTTTTATATATATTGGTGGTGTTTCTGACTCAGATAATATTTTAATACTTTCTCCTTTAAGCTCTACCATTCCTGTTGGTAAATTTGAGTTTGGAGACTCTCTCTTTACTATTTTTCCACTTACAGCAATACAATATTCAGATTTTGCAAGGTCTGCTCTTTCAAAAGCTTCTTTATTTATTGCTTCTCCAAATACTACTTGTAAAAGTCCAGTTCTATCTCTTAAATCTATAAAAACTAGACCACCTAAATTTCTTTTTCTTTGAACCCAACCCATTACAGTTACTTCATTAGATATATGTTCTTCTCTAAGCTCGCCGCACATAATGGTTCTTTTAAGTCCATTTAGTGATTCTCCCATGTCCATTCCTCCCAGAAATTTAATTATTATTTATTATATTAATTATCTCTTCTATTTTATCTAAACTAACTTCAAATTGTGAACCATCGCTCATATTTTTTAATTTGAAGCTTCTATTTTTGACTTCATCTTCACCTAATATCCCTGTAAAATTAGCACTTATTTTATTAGCATATTTCATTTGTGCTTTAACACTTTTCTCAAGATGATCACAATCACACTTTAATCCTTGTTGTCTTAGTTTATGAACTAATCTTACTGCTTCTAATTTTCCTTCATTCCCCATAGAACCTATGTAAACATCCATATAATTTGGTTTTCGAATATCTATTCCTTTTTCTTCAAGGGTTAAAAGCAATCTTTCCATTCCCATACCAAATCCTACTGCTGGCATCTCAGGACCACCAATTTCACTTATTAAATAATCGTATCTTCCTCCACCACAAAGAGTAAATCCATTGTCCATAACCTCAAATATAGTCTTACTATAGTAATCGAGGCCTCTAACTACTTGAGGATTAACCTTATATTCTATACCCATGGCAGTTAAGTATTCTTTTAATCTTTCAAAATGCTCACTACACTCTTCACATATAAAGTCTAATATAATAGGCGCATCTGATACTACTTCTTTACATTTATCAACTTTGCAGTCTAATATTCTAAGTGGATTTTTTTCTAGCCTTGTGTTGCAAGTTGTACAAAGTCCTTCTTTCTTTTCTTCTAGGAACTTCTTTAAAGCTTCATTATATTTTTTTCTACATTCAGGAGNNATTCAGGACATCCTAAACTATTTATGTTAAGTTCTAGCCCAGTTATTCCAAAGTGCTTATAAACATCCATTATTATACTTATTACCTCAGCATCTACTGAAGCTTCTTTTGCTCCAAAAACCTCTACTCCAAATTGATGATGTTCTCTAAGTCTTCCTTTTTGCATTTTTTCATATCTAAAAGCTGGAGTAAAATAAAACATCTTTGTAGGCTGCGTATCGCTATATAATGAATTTTCTACAAAAGCTCTAACTGTTGGTGCTGTACCTTCTGGTTTTAAAGTAATACTTCTACCACCTTTATCTTCAAAAGTATACATCTCCTTTTGAACTATGTCAGTAGTTTCACCAACACCTCTTTTAAAAAGTTCAGTGTTTTCAAACATAGGAGTTCTTATTTCTCTGCAACCATAATTTGAAGCTATATTTCTCATTAAATTTTCTATATAATGCCATTTATAAACTTCATTTGGTAATAAGTCCTTAGTGCCTTTTGGCGCTTTTAAATCCATATTAACCCTCCTTTATTATTTATATATAGAGTTTAAAAGCTCTATCTTTTTTTCTATCATCTCATCAATTCTTTTTATGTATTCCCTTACATCTTTAACATTTCCAAATCTTTCAATTCTGTTTTCATCTAAAAAAACTATTTTAGAAACCGCATCTGCACCTAGTGCTATTATAGTTTGCTTTTCTTCTATCATCTGTATGTTGTAAATACCTTCTTTACCATCTAGTGCATATCCTACATTTTCCATGTTTCCAACCATATTTTTTTGTCTATACATATAATAGGGCTTCATATTAAGTTCTTTAGAGAGCTCAACTGTTCTTTTATACATATCATTTAATTCATCTTGATCTGGAATTTCAAAACTCTTATTAACAATCATATTCTCGTAAAGTTTAGATGCCCTTTTGATAGACATTCCATGTATAGTAATACTATGAGGTTTTAACTTAAATATCTCATTACATGTTTTCTCTATATTAAGTAACTTTTCACCCGGAAGTCCTACAATCACATCCATGTTAATATTGTCAAAGCCTAGCTTTACAGCTAAATTAAACTTTTCAATTACCGAAGATACGTCATGATTTCTTCCTATTAACTTTAAGGTATCATCATTCATACTTTGAGGATTAATACTAATTCTTTGAACTTCATATTTTTTCATAGATAAAAGTTTATTTTCAGTTATACTATCTGGTCTTCCACATTCTACTGTAAACTCTTTAATATTTCTACCATCAACAAAACCACTATAAATACGCTTCATAGTTTCTTCGAAATCTTCATCATTTACTGAAGTAGGTGTACCTCCTCCAAAGTAAACACATTCTATTTCTAAATTTTTTTCTTTAATATAAGCACTTAATGCTTCTATTTCTAAATAAAGAGATTCTAAATATGGTTTTACTATGTCTTTACATATGCCTATTGGATTTGATGTAAAAGAACAGTATGCACATCTTGTTGGACAAAATGGCATACCTATATAAATACTTACTACCTTCTCATCCTTATTTACTATATCTCTTTCCCATTTAGCTACATCTATACATAACTTAGCTTTCTCGTCTAAAGTTAAATGTCTGTCATGAAAATCTTCTATTATTTCTTCCTCACTATATCCTTTTTCTAAAAGCTCTAATGCTTTTTTAGAAGGTCTTATTCCAACTAAAGTTCCCCAAGGTAGTATTTTATCTGTTTCTTCACTTAAAATTTTAAATACTGCCTTTCTAAGCTCTTCTTTTACTTTATATTCTTTATTAATTTTTAATATCTTTATCTTATCATTGCATTTTATATTTATTGCTTCATCATCAACTTTAATTTCAATGTGAGGATCTTCATTAACAAATTCTATATCACTAAAGGGATAAAACAAATTTATCATTTGAAAAACATCATATCTAAAGTCTAAATTATTTAACTTTACTTTAATTACTTTGTCTACTTTATACACTTTTATCAAATCCTTTATAAAAGCTCTATCCTCTAATAAAAGGATTCATAAGCTTTTCCTTTGCTAATGTGGAACTTGGTCCATGTCCAGGATAAACTACTGTATTCTCAGGTAAAATCATTATTTTTTTCTTTATAGATTCCATTAAAGTTTCATAACTTCCACCAACTAAATCTGTTCTACCTATTGAACCAGTAAATAATGTATCACCAGTGAAAAGATTATTATCTATTTTAAAGCAAAGTCCACCTGGAGTATGACCTGGGGTTTCAATACACTCTACTACAAAATTTCCACATTTAATTTGGTCTTTTTCCTTTAAAAACAAACTTATTCCAGCAGCAATTTCTGCTCCATAAAGATAAGTACCTCTTTCCATTAAAATATGGTCTTTTTCACTTATTCCTACTTTACTATTAAAAATGTTATGAAATTCAGCAACACCACCGGTATGATCTAGATGTCCATGAGTTAAAAGTATATATTTAACTTCTGCACCTAAACTAATTATAGCTTTCTCTATATCATCAACGTCTCCACCAGGATCTATAACTACTGCTTCCTTAGTATCCTCATCCATGATTATATAGCAATTAGCACCATAAATCCCTGCTACAACTCTTTTTATAATCATATTTTTCACCTCTAGAAATTTTTTTTACTTTCCAGCAATAATGTTACTGGACCATCATTTTGAATATAGACCTGCATATCTGCTCCAAATTCTCCTGTTTGAACTTTATCTTCACCTAGTTGTCTTTTAAATTCAGAAACGAGTTCATTATACATTTGCTCTGCAATTTCTCCCCCTTGTGATTTCATAAAGTCCGGTCTTTTCCCTTTTCTACAATCTCCATATAAAGTAAATTGAGATATCAATAAAATACTACCACCTATATCTTCTACTGAAAAATTCATCTTATCATTTTCATCTTCAAATATTCTCATTCCTAATACTTTACGAACTATATATTCTATATCTTCCTTTGTATCTTCTTTGCTAACACCTATTAATACATTCAATCCTCGATCAATTTGTCCAATTACTTTATTTTCAACTTCAACCCTTGACGCCTTCACTCTTTGAACAACCGCTCTCATAACCTATCCATCTCCTCAATTAATTTTTAATTCTGTAGACATCGTAAACCCCATTAAGACGTCTTATCTTTTTTTGAATTTCTATTAATTGCTCTGTACTTGTAATAGAAATTTTAATATTTATTATTACTTCTCCAGTTCTAGTAGCCTTAGCATTTACTGAATTTATTGATGTTTTAGCCTCATTTAGCAAGTTAATAGCTTCTGTTAGTATTCCAAATCTATCTTCAGCCTTAATTTGAAGCTCTGTTACATACCTGCCTGAAATTTTTTCACTACCCCAGCTTACCTCTACAATTTTATTATCATCACTTTTTTGAAGTGCAGTAAGATTTTTGCAATCTTTTCTATGGACAGAAACACCCTTGCCTTTTGTTATATAGCCTATAATTTGATCTCCCGGTACAGGATTACAGCACTTGGCATACCTTATTAAAAGATTGCTTTCACCTTTAACCTGAACTTGAGATGAACCATCTTTTTTGCTTGAAATCTTATTATTATATTTACTAATTTTTTCTTCAATGCTCTTATTTTCTTCCTCTTGCGTTAAAGCTTTTTTAGATTCAACAAGTGGCTCTTTAAGTTTATTTACGATATTATTAGGGAGAATTTCATTCACTCCTAAAGTTGCATATAAATCTTCTAAATTTTTTAAATTGTATCTTTTAAGGATTTTTTCCAGCGCTGATGATTTTATTAATTCATTTATCGTAAAGCCTTGTTTCTTAGCTTCTCTTTCAAGGTATTCTTTACCTTTTTCAATACTCTCATCTCTTCTTGATTTTTTAAACCAAACCTTTATTTTACTTTTAGCCCTGTTACTCTTTGCAATATTGATCCAGTCAATACTTGGACCTTTGGAATTAGGTGAAGTTATAACTTCAACTATTTCTCCAGTTTTTAAGCCATATGTAAGTTGAACTATCTTACCATTAACTTTAGCTCCAGTACATTTATGACCTATATCCGTATGTATACTATAAGCGAAATCTATTGGTGTTGAGTCATGTGGAAGACTTATAACATCCCCTTTAGGTGTAAACACAAAAACCTCATCAGAAAATAGATCTATTTTAAACCCTTCCATGAACTCTTCCGCATCTGCAGTTTCTCCTTGCCATTCAAGCATCTCTCTAAGCCAAGAAAGTCTAGATTCTAAGGAATCGTTATCACCCTCTACTCCTTCTTTATATTTCCAGTGAGCAGCAATACCATATTCAGCAGTTCTATGCATATCATAGGTTCTAATTTGAATTTCTACAGGTTTACCAAAAGGTCCAATTACTGTAGTATGTATAGATTGGTACATATTAGGCTTAGGCATAGCTATATAATCTTTAAATCTACCTGGAATAGGTTTATACATTGTATGGACAATACCCAATGAAGCATAGCAGTTACCTATATCATCAACTAATATTCTCACTGCTGTTAAATCAAATATTTGATCTATAGTTTTATTTTTAGTAATCATCTTTCTATAAATGCTATAAAAATGTTTAGGTCTTCCCTCTATTTCTGATTTAATTCCAACCATATCTAAATTAGATTTTAGCTTAAATATAATATGTTCGATTTGATCTTCTCTTTCTGCCCTTTTCTCTGAAATTAGTTTAACTAAATCATAATATTCTGAGGCATTTAGATATCTAAGTGCTAAATCTTCAAGTTCCCATTTAATTTTAGATATACCTAATCTATGTGCTAATGGCGCATAAATGTTTAAGGTCTCTTTCGCTGTTTCCCTTTGTTTAACTTCTGGCTTATATTTTAAGGTTCTCATATTATGTAATCTATCTGCAAGTTTTATAAGAATAACCCTTATGTCCTTTGCCATAGCAAGTAACATTTTTCTAACATTATCCGCTTGTTGCTCTTCTTTAGTTTTAAATTTCATTTTTTCAAGCTTCGATACACCTTGAACTAAGTCTGCAACCTCCACACTAAAAATATTACATATATCCTCATATGTATATTCAGTATCTTCAATTACGTCATGAAGAAGACCAGCAGCTATAGTAGATGTATCTAATCCTAGCTCTGCTAATATACATGCAACTTCCACTGGATGGATTATATAGGGCTCACCAGACTCCCTTTTTTGGTTTTTATGAGCCTCCATAGAAAGGTTAAAGGCCTTTGTAACCAATTCTATATCTACATTATGACAATTATTTTGAATTTTCTCTAACAATTTTTCTAGCATTGAGATTACACCCCTAAAACTAAAGGCTGGTTACACAACCAGCCACTATTTTTTACTAATAATATTATTATATAATAACCATTATATTTATGCAATTTGCTTTGTGTAATTTAATAGTAACAATGTATTTTATTATATGTTGTATTGCACTATAGACATAATATCGTAGTTATCAATCTTTTCTCTTCCGTTCAAATCAGTAAGCTCAATAACAAAGTCTAGGGATACAACTTCTCCGCTAGCTTCCTCAATAAGCTTAGCTACTGCTGAAACTGTTCCTCCTGTTGCTAGTAAGTCATCAACTATAGCAACTCTTTGTCCTGGCTTTATAGAATCCTTATGAATTTCTAACGAATCAGTACCATATTCTAAATCATACTCAACTTTCATTGTGTCATACGGCAATTTTCCTGGCTTCCTAATAGGTACGAATCCTATACCCATAGCATAAGCTACAGGTACTCCAAATAAAAAGCCTCTTGCTTCCGGACCAACAATTAAATCAACATTCTTATCCTTTAAGTGCTCTACAATTTTATCTATAGTTAATTTTAAAGCTTCTCCATCCTGTAATAGAGTTGTAATATCCTTAAAGCTTATACCTTCCTTTGGGAATCCATCAATAACTCTTATTTTATCTTTTAAATCCATCGTTATTCCCCCTCTATAATATTCTGTACGAACATTTTTATATTAAGTAATTTAATTATACAGTTTATTATATATTTAAAATTATGATTTATGCAATAAGGCGCCTTAAATAAATTAACTAATTTGTACCAGACATATCGATGAAAATCAGTTATATTCTCTATCATAGGGTAATTGAAAATAAACTATTATGCTGACTAGTCATTTTTCAAGCTGCCTAAGCTTAATCTAACTTTTTATCATACAATTTGTAAATTCATTTGTATTTCTTTTTTATTAATTATTTTATTAGTCCTTTTAATCTCATTATATAAATACTTTGAAATTTGTTTTGCTCTATAGCTATCATTAGTAGTAAAAAGTTCTATAGCTATTTTCGCATTATCTATACGTCCCATAGAGTTTGACTTAGGAAATATATCAATAGTTAAATTACTATTAATAAATTCTTCAATATTATTAACATTATTATCATCTAACAATGCTCTTATACCATAATTATTAGTATAAGATAATTGTTTTAAACCTTCCTCAACTATATAGCTATTTTCCCCCACTATAGGACTACCCTTAGATATAGTTCCTAACATTACTAAATCCGTATATTTATTTATACAACTCATTTTATAATAAGAGGATATAGTTTGTGCTAACTTATAGGCAACCCCTACTGCAGAGAGATTCTTAAAAGGATAATTACATCCCTTTTGATTAGGATTAACTACAATTATATCTTCCATATCATTTGTAGTTTTATGATAATCAGTAACAATAACATCTATATTTAGCTCTTTGCAAAGCGCTATTTCCTTTTCTGAGTTTATAGTTGAACCTACAGTTATTATAAGGTCTGCACCTAAGTACTTTATGTAATTTTGTATATCATTATCATTTAAGTTTCTATTTTCTCTAGCTTCGTTAGGCTGAAAATACTCCACATCTGCGTTAAGATATCTCAAGACTAAAATTAAAAGAGATATAGCTGTAATACTATCAAAATCATAATAACCATAAACAACTATCTTTTCTCTCTCATTTATAGCTTGTATTATTCTTCTTAGAGCATTTTTCATACCTTTAAGTAATAGTGGATTATAGGTATTTTTAATGTAGTGTTCGTCCATAATATGCTCCTCCAAAATAATAGAAAACAAATATATTATAATTTAAAATCATTGATATTACAAACCTTTTCGCAAAAAAACATAAAAAACAAAATTTTAATTGCTTAAAATAAAATAATTAGAGAAAAATAAGGTGAATCTTCCGTATCAAACAAGAAATAAGTTCCACTATTAGCTATGCTATTAGTAAATTTTAATCACAGAACATGACACAAAAAGCTATTATACTAATTATTTTTAAGATACTTTAAATTATTTTTTTCAAATTGCAACTAAGAATATTTAAACTTCCATGGTTTTTTATAAAGGTTTATAGTTACACATATATAACTCCAACTATAAAATATTAAACTTATATATCTATAACTATATATACTACTTTGGAAATTAATGTATAGCTGAATATAGCTACAAATTTGAGTATTTCAATGCACAACTTTAATCAATGGAGGATTGAGAATGGACAATTGACAATNNATCAAACTAATTTCTTTAATAAATTTTTAATAAAAGTGACTTCGTCACTTTTAAAAGGAATAAGTTCAAAACTTCTCTTGAGAGAAGTACCATAATTGCCCATTGTCAATCGTCAATTCTCAATTACATAAATATAAGCTAAAACAATTTGTTAAACGGATTAAAAAAGTCAGAAATGGAATATATTCAATTCTCTTTCTGACTTTATTTTATTTATTTAGTGGCAGGAGACAACTTTCTTTTTTTTAGCATAACCCACATAGGACTCGCTATAAAAATTGAAGAATAAGCCCCTGTTGCTATACCAACTATTAGTGGGAATGAGAATTCTCTTATAGTTGGAACAAAGATATAAACTGCTGTTATAGTAAATAACGTAGTTAATGATGTATTTATTGATCTTGATAAAGTTTGATTAATACTCGTATTAGCAATTTCATCTACGCTAACTTTTCTCATTTTCTTAGAATTTTCTCTTATTCTATCAAATATAACTATAGTATCATTTATAGAGTAACCTACAATTGTAAGTATTGCAGCAATAAAAGGTGTGTTTACAGGAATACCTAAAATTGCATATACCCCTATAGTAACAAGAACATCATGAACTAGAGCTATTATTGCAGCAGCTGCAAAACTAAATTCAAATCTCATGCCTACATATACAAGCATTGCTAAATTAGCTACAATTAACGCTAACAAAGTCTTTGTTTTTAGCTCTTTACCTATTGTTCCTCCTATAGTTTCTTTATCTAAAATAGCACTATCCTCTAATGAGAATTCCTTTTTAATTTCACTTACTAACTCGTTAGTCTTTTCTTCATTAAGGACATCTGCTTGAACTATTATTTCAATTTCTTTTCCCTCATTTGCAATCTTAGTTGAATATTTATCTTTAGCATATTTATCTAAAATTGAATTTACTTTTTCTTTTTCAAACTGCTTGTTCATATTTATATTTATTAAGGTACCACCTTTAAAATCTATCCCAAAGTTTAGCCCTTTAAATAAAGTAAATCCCATTCCAATTAAAATAACTAAAAGTGATATGGTAAACCATACTTTTGTTCTTTCTATTATCTTAATCATACTCCTACCCCCTCTTCACACCAAAATGGGAAGGCTTGCTAATAAGTCCCATTTCAATAGTTTTTCTTAATAAAAACTTAGTAACGGTAAGAGCTGTAAATATACTTATAATTATACCTATCATCAATGTTAAACCAAAACCTTTAACTGCCCCTGTTCCTACAAAGTATAATGATACAGCAGCAATTATAGTTGTAATATTCGAGTCCAATATAGATGAAAATGCTTTATCAAATCCTGATTCCATTGAGGTTTTAACAGATTTCCCTGTTTTTAATTCTTCTTTAATTCTTTCAAATATAAGTACGTTAGCATCAACTGCCATTCCTACCGTAAGTAGGAATCCTGCTATACCTGATAAAGTTAAAGTAACATTAAATATAGCGAAAGTCATAAGAAGTAAAACTATATATAAAACTAACGAAAAACAACATACTACTCCTGGTGCTCTATAATAAAGCATCATAAACAGCATTACGAATAATATTCCAACTATTGCTGCTTTTTTACTTAATCCTAAAGCTTCCATCCCAATAGTTGGGCCTACTGTTTTAACAGATACTGCTTCAACTGGCACTGGTAACGCTCCAGATTTTATTATGTTTGCTATTGATTTAGCTTCTTCTAATGATGCCATTCCAGAGATAACTGCCTTACCCTCTCTTATAACTTGATTAACTACAGGATTAGTTAATACTTCTTCATCCATAGTAATAGCAATTTGCTTACCGATAAATTTTTCCGTTGCTTCAGCAAATTTTTTAGTTCCTTCACCATTAAGTTCAAGTCCAACAACAGCTTTTCCATCTTGATCATAATGAGCTACAGCATCTTTAACATCTTTACCTGTAAGTACTAATTCCTTATCTGGTCCTACAAACTTTAGCTCTCCGGTTTTTCCAACAGTATTTAATACTTCCTTAGTATCAAATTGACCTGGTATTTCAATTCTTATTCTTTTTTCCCCTTCACGGGTTACTGCTATTTCACTAACACCTAACTTATTAGTTCTCATAGCAATTAACTCTATAGTCCTATCTACTGTACTAGAATCAACTTTATCCGCTTTTACTTCCATAAGTAGAGACGAACCACCTTGTAAATCAAGTCCTTTATTTATTGCGGATCCAAAGGATTTAATTCTATAATCAAAGATTTCTAGTCCAAAGTAACCTGCATATGCTAAAAAGGCTATTATGCCTATAGCAATAATAAATAAAGCACTACTTTTACCTTTACCCTTCTTCATGTTTATCCCCTTTCCCATATAAGTTAATCTTTACTTTTCTAAGGCGTCTAAAATAAAATAACTTGGAAAAGATGCAGCGAACATTTTGTGTCATACCAAGACACATAACCTGCTATAAGCAGGCTGCATCAATGCAATATGGCACAAAATAAACTAGCATACTGATTAATTATTTTTTCGATGATGCCTAAAGTAAATTATATCTCCTATAAAAATAATAGTCAATGTTTTCAAAGATTACATTACTCTTCCATAAGTTTTGTCTTTAAAGCAATTGCACACTCTACTCTTTTCTTTTGCATTTCACACCCTACCTCATAAGGAATGTGCATGTCTCCATTGAAGTTAAAGTTATTTGCTTGACATCCTCCGCTACAATAGAATCTCGCCCAACACTTTTTACAAGTTGGCTTATTATATATATGAGCATCCTTAAAAGTCTGAACTAAATGCTGATTTTTTATACCATCGTAAATATTTCCTAGTAAATAATCTTCATTTCCAACAAATTGATGACAAGGATAGATATCTCCATCTGGTGTAACAGCTACATATTCATGGCCTGCACCACAACCAGAAATTCTCTTATAAACGCATGGTCCCCCTTGAAGATCAATATTAAAATGATAAAATCTAAATCCTTGTCCACCTTTATGTCTTCTTATCATATCCTCATATAATTTATCATATTGCTCAAATATTTTTGGTAAGTCTTCACTTCTTAAAGATAATTCATGTTCATCTGGAAGAACAACAGGTTCAATAGATATTTCCTCAAAACCTAAATCAGCCATATGTTTAACATCCTCAAAGAAGTCTGTATTTTCTCTTGTAAAAGTTCCTCTTACATAATAAGATTTAGACTTATCTCTCATATCTACCATCTTTTTTATTTTAGGTAGAATACTGTCATAGCATCCGCTACCATCTACTCTTATTCTTACCTTATCATTAATTTCTTTTCTTCCATCAATACTTAAAACTAAGTTACCCATATTTTCATCTAAATACTTCATATTCTCATCATTTAATAACGTAGCATTAGTTGTCATTGTAAACCTTATATTTTTATTATGGATTTTTTCTTGCTCTCTAGCATAATCAACTATTTCTTTAATGGTATCAAAAGCCATTAATGGTTCTCCACCAAATAAATCTATCTCTATATTCTTTCTACTTCCTGAATTTGCTATAACAAAATCTATAGCCTTTTTTCCTACTTCAGATGACATTGCTTTTCTACATCCATGATATTCGCCTTCATCTGCAAAACAATATTTACATCTTAAGTTACAATCATGAATTATATTTAAGCAAAGAGCTTTTATATAAGATGGACCTTGTCCACTTTTTTTCGCTATATTTTCGTATAAATCTAATGAATATAATATACCTTCACTAACAAGTTCTTTAAGTTCATCGTAAACTTCTTCAATCTCTTCTATAGAATATTTTGCTTTAAACTCTTCAATTAATTCTTCTTTACTTCTTAATTTATTTTCATCTAGTAAATCATAAACTAGTTCATCTACCACATGTACTGCTCCAGAATTTACATCTATTACATAATAATCATTACCTTGTACAAATTTATGAATTAGTGACATTTTTTTCCTCCTAGTTAAATATAAAGCAGTAACCCTAAGTTACTGCCTTTTCTAAATATTAGTTTTCACAAGCTAAGTTAGCTACTGTGCATGAAGTTTTACATGCTGATTGACAAGAGTTAGCACACTCTTTGCATCCTGGCTTCTTTAAGCTTTCTTTAATATTTGATTTGTTTACTGTTTTGATGTGTTTCATATTGTGATTTCCTCCATCCTAATTATTATATCTATATAAATTTTATAGATTTACAGCTATCATTCCAGAAAGGGCACCAACAATTAGTGCTAGAGCTAATCTTACAAATTCTTTTATACCAAAAGCAAACCCTCTACCACATATTATGCCAATTATAAAAATCGCTAACATGTAAAAAAGAGCAACTAAAATACCCATTAACCATCCATTATGGCCTGCTTTCATAGTAGCATATATAGTACCATAAAGAATACTTAATGTTGTTAACACCACAAAAAATACCGATGTTACCACAGTATTGACAGAAATAAAACTAGCAATTAGTGAATAAATCACTAAACAAAACATAGTTAAAATAAAGGCCCTTAATACTCCATGCCCTATACAAGAATATTTTATTTTTTTTAACATTTATAATACCCCCCATCTATTTAATACATATTAACAGATGGGAGAAATTATTCATTAATCTTCTTTAGTTAAAGCTACTTCTGCTGCTTTAATAAGGTTATTTATTCCTTGCTTTGCTATTTTAATTCTAGCTCTATCAGGACCACTTTCTAAAATAATGTAATCATCTTGTATATTAACAATTCTACCCATTATTCCGCCCTTAGTCATTATTTCATCATTCATCTTTAAAGTAGTTAACATCTCTTCATATTTTTTTCTTCTTTTCTTTTCTGGTACAAAAACCATGACATAAAATAATCCTAACATCGCTACTATAGGTAATAAACCAATTAATTGTTGCATAATCTCCCTCCTTTCAATACTAAATTATATCTAATATAAAATTTAACAGTGAATTATTATGCTTTTCCACCCCATTGAGATAATTTTTCCTCTTTAAATTCTTCAAAATAATCTCCATCAATGGCAGCTCTTATATCTTCCATAAGCTTGTTATAGAAATATAAATTATGTAATACACAAAGTCTCATTGCAAGCATTTCCTTAGCTTTAAATAAGTGTCTTATGTACGCTCTTGTATAAGATTTACATGCTGGACATTGACACCCTTCATCTATTGGATTATCATCAAGTTCAAACTTTGCATTCATAAGATTTATTTTACCATATTTGGTGAATACATGTCCATGCCTTCCATTTCTAGCTGGAAGCACACAATCAAAGAAATCTACTCCCCTTGAAACTGCTTCTAAAATATTACTTGGAAGTCCTACTCCCATTAAATAAATTGGCTTATCTTCTGGAAGATGTGGGACAACTGCATCAATTATCCTATACATTTCCTCATGAGTTTCCCCTACTGCAAGGCCTCCGATAGCATAGCCATCTAAATCCATTTTAGAAATAGTTTTAGCATGTTCTATTCTTATATCTTCATAAACTCCACCTTGATTTATTCCAAATAACATCTGCTTTTTATTTATAGTATCTGGAAGTGAGTTTAATCTATCCATTTCTTTTTTACATCTTTCAAGCCATCTTGTTGTTCTTGCCACGGATTTTTCAACATACTCCCTTGAAGATGGATTAGGAATGCACTCATCAAAAGCCATTGCTATAGTTGAAGCTAAATTGCTTTGAATCTGCATACTTTCCTCAGGTCCCATAAATATTTTTTTACCATCTATATGTGAGTTAAAATAAACTCCTTCTTCTTGTATTTTTCTCATACTTGATAATGAGAAAACTTGAAATCCACCTGAATCTGTTAATATTGGTCTATCCCAATTCATAAACTTATGTAATCCACCCATTTTTCTTACTACTTCATCGCTAGGTCGCAAATGTAGATGATATGTATTTGAAAGTTCAACTTGACATCCTATTTCTTTTAAATCCATTGATGATACTGCACCCTTAATAGCTGCAAGTGTACCAACATTCATAAATACAGGAGTTTGAACCACGCCATGAGGTGTAGTAAACTCTCCTCTTCTCACATTTCCACTTTTCTTTAACAATTTATACATAACTAAAAATCTTCCTCCTAATTAGTTAAAACATCTGAAATAAAATAACTATTCAAAGATGCTATATCTATTTTGTATCAGACAAAGAAATAGGTTTCAACCATACTTTAAACTATGAGTAATTTTTATTAATCCAGTATGATAGAAAATAGACTAATACCTGATTAGTTATTTTTGAAGATGCCTAAAGTTATTTAGTGTAAAAACATTGCATCTCCAAAACTGAAAAATCTATATTTATTCTCTACTGCTATTTTATAAGCATTCATCACAATATCTCTATTTGAAAAAGCACTAATTAACATTATAAGTGTTGATTCTGGAAGATGAAAGTTTGTTATAAGTGCATCTACAATTTTAAATTTATATCCTGGATATATAAATATACTTGTATATCCTGATGCTTCTTTTACCCTTCCATTCTCATCACTAACACTTTCTAAGGTTCTGTTAGAAGTAGTTCCTACTGCTATTACTCTCTTTCCTGATTCCTTTGTGGCATTTATAATATCAGCAGTTTCTTTAGAAAGATAATAATACTCTGAATGCATTTCATGTTCTTCTATATTTTCCGCTTTAACCGGTCTAAATGTGCCTAATCCTACATGTAAAGTAATAAATACAACTTTAACTCCCTTGCTTTTTATTTGCTCTAAGAGTTCTTCTGTAAAATGAAGTCCTGCTGTAGGTGCTGCAGCGGATCCAACCTCTTTTGAATAAACTGTTTGATATCTTTCCCTATCTTCAAGTTTTTCTGTTATATATGGTGGAAGTGGCATTTCCCCTAACATATCTAAAACTTCTTCAAAAATTCCATCATACTCAAAGCGAACTTTTCTATTACCATTCTCTAATACTTCAATTATTTCAGCTTTAAGTTCACCATTACCAAAAATAAATCTTGAACCTAATTTCGCTCTTTTTCCTGGCTTAACTAGTGTTTCCCATATATCTTTTTCTAATCTTCTTAAAAGAAGAAATTCCATTTTAGCACCCGTTTCTTCTTTTATTCCATGCAATCTGGCTGGTAATACCCTGGTATCATTTAAAACTAGAGTATCTCCTTCTTCAAAATAATCTATAATATCTTTAAACTTTTTATGCTCTATTTCTCCACTAATTTTGTTTACCGCCATAAGTTTAGATTCATCTCTTTTTCCAAGTGGCACTTGAGCTATAAGCTCTTGGGGTAAATCAAAATAAAAATCTTTAACCTTCAAATTTTACACCTTCTTAAATTTAAAATAAATTTATTCCACAGGTAAATTATTGTACCATTATATGAATAATATAACAAATACTATTTTTTCTCTGGCATTTTTCTTCCTAAATGATTATAGGCTTTAGCTGAAGCCATTCTTCCTCTAGGGGTTCTAATTATAAATCCTTTTTGAATTAAATAAGGTTCATAGACATCTTCAACAGAACCAAGTTCTTCTCCAATATAATAAGCTAAAGTCTCAATTCCTACTGGCCCCCCATTAAAATTATCTATAATTGCTTCTAAAATTTTATTATCTATTTTATCGAAGCCTTCACAATCAATTTCCAAAAGCTCAGATGCCCCTTTTACAGTACTAAAATCTATGACTCCGTTCCCCTTTACTAGGCAATAATCTCTTACTCTTTTTAGAAGTCTATTTGCTATTCTTGGAGTACCTCTTGATCTTCTAGCAATTTCTATAGCTGCATTTTCTTCAATAGGAACATTTAAAATATTAGAAGAACGAACGACTATTTCTTTAAGCTCCTCCTCATTATAGTATTCCATAGGAGAAAGCACTCCAAATCTATCTCTAAGAGGAGCAGTTAGAAGACCTACTCTTGTAGTTGCACCTATCAATGTAAATTTAGGTAAATCCAATCTAATAGATTTAGCAGAAGCTCCTTTTCCTATAACTATATCTAAGGAGTAATCTTCCATAGCAGGGTATAAAATTTCCTCTACTGCCCTATTTAATCTGTGTATTTCATCTATAAATAACACATCAAAATTAGAAAGACCAGTGAGTATGGCAGCTAGATCTCCTGCCCTTTCAATAGCCGGTCCTGAAGTTACCTTTAAATTTCCTCCCATTTCTTTTGCTATAATATTAGCTAAAGTAGTCTTCCCAAGTCCTGGTGGTCCATATAATAGTACATGATCTAATGGTTCTTCTCTCATCTTAGCTGCTTTTAGAAATATATCTAATCTTTCTTTAACCTTTGATTGTCCTATATATTCTTTTAATCGCTGAGGTCTTAGGGAATATTCAACATCTAAATCTTCTTCTCTTAGCTGAGAAGTAATTACTCTATCTTCCAAAAGAAGTTCACTCCTTTAAACTTTCCATAGGTAGTTAAGACATTAAGTGTCTTAAACATCTCTTAATCATCTCTTCAACAGTTCCATCTTTACCAACAGCTTTAACTGCTTTTTCAGCTTCTTTTTCTGAATATCCTAAAGCTATTAATGCACCAAATACTTCATTTACTACTGAATCCATCTCTATTATAGTTTCATGATCTACATCATCTTCCATCATATCTTCTAAATGAATTTTATCCTTAAGCTCCAATATAATTCTTTGTGCTATTTTCTTCCCTACTCCTGGTGCTTTTGTTAAGGTCTTTTCATCTCCTGTTAAAATCGCATATTTTAAATTTCTAACAGTACATATAGATAAAAGAGAGAGAGTTGCTTTTGCACCTACTCCATTAATAGTTAATAACAAATTGAACATTGCTAATTCATCTTTCGTTATAAAGCCATAAAGTCCAATAAAATCTTCTCTTACAATTTGCTGAACATAAAGTAAAACTTCTGAATCAGTAGGTGGCATTTGAGACATTGTATTTCCTGAAGTAAATATTTTGTAGCCAATATTGCTATTATCTACAACTACATAATCCTTATTTATCCCAATAAATCTACCTTTTATATATTCATACAAAATAATCACCCTCCTACTCCAATTTACAACTACATATTACTTTACCATCTTACCTTATACAATTCAACAAGAAACCACATTGAATTCACAATGCTATACAATTGAAAATTAAGAATTGTTGATGCTTTTCTTCTATAAATAGAAGTTTTAAATGTTAAATTAAAATACTTAAAATTTAGTTTAAAATCTAAAAAGTCTTAAGAATCTTTTATTCTTAAGACTTTTTGAATCTTTATTTAAATTTTAAAATAGAATTTATGAACTACATAATGCTTGTGCATATTCTATTGCTTCCTCTTTAGTTTTAAATTGATATTCTTTTTTACCTTTATATAAAGATTCCATGAGATTTCCTTTGTCCTTTATATAATCTAAAGTTATTGCTTTATCTTCTTCACTTCTTACATTTTTAATTAAAGGTTCCTCAATAGCTATATTTTCGTCCTGTTTTTTATTATATATAACTACATTATTTTCTCCTATACCTATAAAATAACTATTAGCTTCATAGTTATATCCTTCAATCTCTTTTACAAAAATTATTTGATCCTTTGTAAATTTTTCTAGCTTATATCCATAACCTTTATAAATTTCCTCTAGCTCTGGCTCTTTTAATCCATTAAGTTTATCTTTATCTCTTTCTACCATTTCATTCATTTGAGTATCTTCTATAAAATCTTTACAATTATTATATTTAATAAAAAATTCTATTTTATTCTTTGAATTAAACTTTAATGGCTTGGAGTTTGTAGAGCTTGCCTCCTTAGCTAAAGAATAAACATTTTCTTTACTCAATATATTAGTATATATAAAATAACTTGATAAAAAGATTATTATACCACCAAGAATATATGTTAATATTTTTTTATTTGTTAAAAACTTTTTGAACATAAAATAAATCCCTCCTTATTGAGGGATTTTATCCATAATTGGCTTATTTATACATATAAGCTCCAATAATTTGTAATTTTTTCGATTTTATTTGCTTAATTCTATGAATTTTTCAATATCTTCTTCAACAACTTTTAATGAACTTCTCCAAAAATCTATAGAGTGTATGTCTATATTCATCAATTTAGTAAGCTCAGCTATATCCATTTTTCCTGTTAAACTCAACAATTTATCATAATCTTTTACAAATTCTTCTCCTCTTTTTAGATAATCTGCATATAATCCTTTAGCAAATAATAATCCAAAAGCATATGGGAAATTGTAAAAACTTAAACCGCCACTATAATAGTGTCCCTTACATAACCACATATATGGATGTAAATATTCTTTATCTAATCCATCACCATAAGCTTCAAGTTGAGCATTAATCATAAGCTCCTTTAGTTCATTACTGCTTAAAGAACTTTCTTCTCTTTTATTGAATAAATTAGTTTCAAATATATATCTGCTTAATATATCTACAATAACTTGAGTGCTGTCACTAATTTCTGTTTCTAAGATTGAAAAAGCTTCTTCTTTACTAGCAGTTTTAATAGCAGCCTTTTTAATTATTGTTTCACAAAATGTTGATGCTGTCTCTGCTATAGGCATAGGATATTCACTATTTAATATACTTTCTTCTTTTAAGCACTCTCCATGGTAGCCATGTCCTAGCTCATGGGCAAGAGTAACCACATCACTAAAAGTATTTCCATAGTTAAGCATTAATCTGCTTTCTCCCAGCATATGAAGTCCAGCGCAGAAAGCACCTCCAACTTTACCTTCTCTTGGATAAACATCTATCCAATCGTTATCAAAAGCCTTCCTTGCAAAGTCTGCTAATTTGTCGCTGAAAGTTCTAAAGTTATCTTCAACAAATGTTTTGCCCTTCTCATATTCAAATTTCATATCTACATTTCCCATAGGAGCAAATAATTCATAAAATGGCAATCCATTTTTATATCCTAAAATTTCAGCTTTTCTCCTTAGATATTTTCTAAATACAGGTAAACTTTCTTTCATTGCTGAAATCATTGCATCTAAGGTCTCCTTGTCCATTCTTGAACTAAACAGGGTTTCTTCTAGTGGAGAGCTGAATCCTCTTAATTTACGAACAGTTATAACTTCACCTTTTATTCCATTTAATGATGCCGCTACTGCATCCTCTATTTTTTCATAACTTTTAATTTCTGCTTCATAGGCTTTTTTTCTTATTTCTTTATCTTTATCATAAGCTAAATTTCTAACTACGGATAATGGTAATTGTTTTATTTCCCCGTCCTCTTCAATATCAACTTTTAAATTTGAAACTAAAAGTTCCATCATTTTTTCCCAAGCTGAAGATCCGCTATTGCTCATTTTAGCAATAATCGCTTCTTCCTTCTCACTTAGTAAGTATTTACTTGTTTTAGCTATTTCATTTAAATGATACTCATGTTCTTTTAACAATTGAGATTCTTCAATTATTTCTTCCAAATTTTCTATTGAACCTATAAACTTGTTTATTTTAGCAATAGGTGCAGCTATTTCACTATATTTATTTTCAATTATATTCAAACTTTTTAAAGCAATTTCATTTTTAGTATCTACACTCATAATAAGTGAAGTATAACTAAATAGTTTATCAAATAAAATTGTTATATCTTTATAAAGTGAAATATACTCTTCTAAGGTAACCTTTAAATCACTGGCGCCATCTAATTGCTCTCCAAATTTATTAAGAGAAATAATACAATCTTCTAATTTAGTCATATCTTCTTTAAAACTGGTACTCTCAAAAGAATTATACAATTCTTTTAAACTCCATCTACATTCCATTTTCTCTCCTCCTTCAATTAAATAAATTACAAATTTTAATTTTTTATTAATTTATCCTCTAATTACTACATCCACATAAGAAATTCCTTTTATTTATAATGAATTTATATAAAACATATAGAAAATATAAATATATAAATTACTTATAATTTAAAATTCAAAATAAATTTTATGTTAAAATTAGCATAAATGCATTTCTAAAATAAAATTGGAAAGGATAAAATCATGTATATTAATGATCTTACAAACAATAAAACGGAAAAACTGAAAAAAAGCATTATTGCCTCTACTTTTGTATCTATTACAGCACAAATGCATATAAACTTGTTATTAACTAACTTTAAGATATCTATAGCAATTATTTTATTTTCTATCTTGTTATATATCTTTGAAGATTTAAATATCATAATAACTACTATTCTTTCTGCATTTGGTGTTTATTTTTTAAGAGTACTTGTACATTTTCTTAATACTGGGATTTATCAAGATATTCTGTATGCATATTTTCCTGAAGTATTTTTTTATCTTTCTTATGGTATACTTTTTAGTCTTTATAAGAAATTTAACTCTAAGCTTAAAATTAAGAAAATTTTTATAAATTTTGTAATCATTGATTATTTAGCTAACTTAGTTGAGATAACCATAAGATTAGGTTCTGGTATTTTTAATCTTAAGATTCAACAAGGTATTTTTTTTGTAGCTATAATACGTTCTTTTCTAATTTGGGCCTTATTAACTTGTTTAGATTACTATGGAATATTTCTTTTAAAAAACGAACATGAACAAAGATATAAAAAACTCTTATGGGTCACTTCTAAACTTAGAACAGAGATATTTTGGATGGAGAAAAATATGTACCATATCGAAAACACCATGACCACTTCCTATAAGCTTTTTGAAAAAATAACCGATAATGAGGATAGTGAAACTTGGGCAGATTCAGCTCTTACAATAGCTAAAGATATACATGAAATAAAGAAAGAATATTCTTTAGTGGTAAGAGGTGTTAAAGAGGCATTAGAAGATAAATTAAATGATACTGGTATTTATTTTAAAGATATTATGAAGATATTAAAAGAAAGTATGGAGAAAGAAGTAAAGTTCTTAGATAAAGACATTAAACTCTATTTTTATTTTGAAAGAGATTTCTTTACTAAAAAGCATTATTATCTTATGTCCATATTTAGAAATATAATCATGAATGCTATTGAAGCTATTAAAGACAAAGATAAGGAGAGCTCAATATGGTTTAAACATACTGAAAATGAAGAGCACCATATATTTAAAATAAAAGATACTGGCTCTGGTATAAAAGATGAACATCTTGGTTTAATATTTTCTCCTGGCTTTTCTACTAAAATAAACTATTCTACTGGTGAAATTAATAGAGGTCTTGGCTTAAGTTTAGTAAAAGATATCATAACAAACCCATTGCAAGGAGAAATTGAAGTAAATTCTACAATTGAAAAAGGAACTACTTTTATCATACGAATTCCTAAAAATGTATTGGAGGAAATTTAATTATGCGATTCTTTTTAATTGATGATGATATTAGTATAATTAATATATTAAAACTTATCATTGAAGATAGAAACCTTGGAAAGGTTATTGGCTATGCAACTAATGGTATTGATGGCTTTGAAGATATAAAAGATTTAAAGCCTGATGTAGTAATTGTAGATTTGCTTATGCCCTATAAAGATGGTATTACTATAGTGAAATCTTGTAAAGAAGCTAATTTGAAAATTAATTTTATAATGCTATCTCAAGTTACTTCAAAGGATATGATAGCAAAAGCCTATGAAAATGGAATTGAGTTTTACATTCAAAAACCTGTAAATGCTATAGAAGTTGAAAATGTAATTAAAAAAGTAATAGAAAATATAAATATGAATAGAACCTTAGGTAAGATTCAAAATTTATTTGCAAGCGAAACATCTCTAAATATAGAAGCCCCTAAAAAAGATAATACTTACATAAATAAACTAAAAAATATACTTCAAAAGCTTGGTATCATGGGTGAACTTGGCAGTAAAGATATAATTTTAATTATAGAATATTTAAAGAAATATAATGAAACTATATCAGATTATACTTTAAGAGAGCTTTGTAGCAAATTTACTGATAATCCTAAATCTATGGAACAACGGATTAGACGTGCAGCTACTGTTGGGATGATAAATATAGCAAATTTAGGTTTAGAGGACTATATGAATGAAACATTCATTGAATATTCCAACGGATTATACAATTTTGAACAAATAAAAAAAGAAATGGATTGTATCAGAGGTAAAACTAACATCCACGGAAAAATAAATATAAAGAAATTTATAAACGGTATAATTTTTTATAGTGAAAGATAATATGGATACTTATCTCTATATAGCAGAAAATTGATAATTACAATTAGCATTTCTATTAATTAAGAATTAATAATGAAGAATGAAGAATTGCGGAAACTTCTCCTTTATAGGAGAAGCTTAAAATTAATTTTTATAGAAGTTACACGTAACTTCTATAAAAACTAGCAGTATAACTGCTAGTAGAAAAAATTAGTTAAAGAAATTAGTTTGATTAAAACTAATTTCAACCATAATTCTTCATCCTTAATACTTAATTATCAATTTCTATAGGTTATTTAATCTCAATAGTTGATTAATAAAAAGGCTATGAGCTTATAAATTTAAGTTCATGGTCTTTTTATTATTTATTTATTAACGAATTTTATATATTGATATTTTTTGAATTGTATTAATATTTTAAAAACTTTTTCTTACTTAATAATATTTTTTGTAGTATTATGAGTTTTTTTGTAACTACTAAGTATAATATATTTAAATCAAATGATGAAGAAGTTTTCTATAGAAATTTTAAATAATTATAAACATTTTACTATATTGTATGCTTTATGCATTGACTTTACTTGATATTTTTTTAACTTAAATTCAGTTAAATTTTCAGATTATTTTAAATAGAGTAACTTTTTACTTTTTAGTTAAATTCGTCCATGTTTAATAAATTTAAACTTATGAGATTAAAATGAATTTATAAGGAGGGCATTTATGCTTACAATTATTAAAGGAATAGGATTGTTAATTTTTACTTTAGCTTTATTTTCATTATTTAGCTTAAAGATGCCTAAAGGTCAAAAAGCTATGTCTGGACTAGCTAATGCAGCAGTAGCGACTTTTTTAGTAGAAGCTATTCATAAATATATTAGTGGTGACTTATTAAATATTAGTTTCTTATCAACAGTTGGTTCCTCTTCAGGAAGTATGGGAGGAGTTGCAGCAGCTATATTAGTTGGCATTAGCATGGGTATTAATCCTATATATGCTGTAGTTGCCGGAGTAGCTGTGTCTGGATACGGAATATTACCAGGATTTATTGCAGGATATATAGTAGGACTGATTGCTCCATATATAGAGAAAAATTTGCCAGAAGGTTTAGATGTTATAGTTGGAGCATTACTAATAGCTCCACTAGCTAGAGGTATTGCTTTAGGTGTAGATCCTATAGTTAATGCAACTTTAATCAATATAGGGCAAATGATTTCTGTAGCAGCAGAGCAATCTCCTTATTTAATGGGATTCCTATTAGGTGGAATTATGAAAATGATTTGTACATCTCCATTAAGTTCAATGGCATTAACTGCTATGCTTGGTCTTAAAGGCTTAGCGATGGGTATTGCATCTATTGCCTGTGTAGGTGGTTCATTTACAAATGGAGTTATTTTCCATAAATTAAAATTAGGAGATAAAAGTAATGTTGTTGCTGTAATGCTAGAGCCTTTAACTCAAGCACATATCGTAACTGCCAATGCTGTACCAATATACGTTTCTAACTTTTTTGGTGGTGGACTTTCAGGATTAGCAGCTGCACATTTTAAAATTATAAATAATGCTCCAGGAACAGCTTCTCCTATTCCTGGATTATTAGCACCTTTTGGTTTTAACAATCCTATAAATGTAGTTTTAGCAGTAGTTCTTAGTGTTTTAGGTGGATTATTGGCTGGTGAAATTGGAGGTAGAGTATTTAAAAAGAAAGCTAAAGTTCCCCAAAATGATGATACTATAAATGAGGTTGCATAAACTTTATATGATTAAAGATTTATAATAAAAATTTTAAAGACTTCTCTTTTGTAGTAGAAGTCTTTAATTTTATATAATTAAAGATTATCTTTACCACAACAATAATAGCAATTCCATATATGCAAGTGAAAATTAGCGAACACTGTTTCTCCCTACAAAATATCACCTATTATTAAAAATGAAAAATGAAGAATTAAGGTTAAAACTCCAATGCCTTTGAAGTTTTTTAAGAAATTCACTAAAAGTGAATTTCATTCTTAATTCTTCATTCTTAAATATTAATTCTTAATTTTTATATTAGATGCCTATAACACTTATGTAATATTTTTTTACATATCACATTGCTCTATTTCTACCATCCACGCTCCACATTCTTTACATACAATTATACTTACTATAAAATCATTGTCTATAATCTTTCTCTTATGTAAATCAGTGTATATACCTTCTTCATAGTCCTTTGAAATAGTACTTATAATATATTTATTATTTTTAGTAAATAAGAAGAAGTGATATTCTAGAAAATCATAATGTTTTCTACCTTCTCCCTTACCAGCCTCACATACATCACAACGTCCATCAAAATATTCTAAATCAAAGCCAACTTTATCACTGTTATTTAAAAGTTCTATAAGAGTTTCATACTCAAAACCTTCAATTTCTTCCTCATAAATATATTCAAGATTATCTTCTCTTAGCTCATATTCTCTATTTTCAAAATTAAATTTATATTTCATTGTAAACCACCTCATATAATATATTAAGTATATTATATATTTTTGTCTATAATCATTTATTAAATTCTCAATTTATGTGCATTTATATAAATTGTATGCTAAAGGTTGTAAACAATTCTATACAAAGAAAAACTATGATAAAATCACAGTAATATAATATATTAAATAAATAATAAAAATTTAAAGAAGGAATAGTACTATCTTCTACTATTTAATAAGCCAAAATAATCATTTTATAAAACAAATAAAAATACTATAAGAAAAAGACCTATTAATATTGCTAATGATATCGCAGTAATTTTCCAGCTTCCAGCTGTGATAAATTTATTAGGATCATATCAACTCTTTCTACATTGATCTTTATTCTTTGATGCTTTATTAAAAGAATTTAATGGCATACTATTTCCTCCTCATGATTTATCTAATTTATTTACCTTCACATAACTTTTAAATGCTAATAAGCAAGCTTAGTATAATTATTAACTTTCCATTGATTGTTTTCTTGTGATAAACATATAGATTTTGATATCTCTTTTACTTCATCTTTATTATCACTATTTTTTTTCCAAAATGTAATTTTATAAGTGTAAGTTACATAACCAGCATTTTTTTCTGTTTTCTCTAAAATAATATTATATACACTTAAAGTTTCTTTCTTAGAGATATATTCACTTAATCTATTTATATATTTCATATCATTTATTAATGCAAGCCGTGCATCACTAGTCATACAAGATGCTAGTGAATCTTCAAGCAATTTAGCGACTTCTTTTTTATTCTTGCTGTTATTCCCCAAATTTTTCATTAAATTATATTCTTTTTCTCCTACAGTATAAAATTCATCTATAAATTCTCTAGCTGCCTTATCTATTTTATCATGTTCATTTTCAATAGTTACTACATATGTCCTTCTCTCATAGTTATAACCTGAAGTCAATTTTGAAGGTATTGATATTATAGCTGTTTTTTCATCATAATAATCCCAGCTTGTAAAAAACACACCTATAAGATTTTTCCCTTTTATAATACCTTTTCCATCCTTAATATAGTCAAAAATTAGTGGAGCTATATTTTCTTCAATTATTGCAGAATTTTTAATTTTTCCCTCACTAAAAGTTCCTCCATAAATATTTACATTACCGGTACTATCTTTAAGTTGGTAATAAATTATTTTATTTTCATGTGGAGATAAGCTATATATTGGTATCCACATACCCTTTTCATTTCTCCCGCCTGCTATTAGTTTATTTATTGAATTTTTGGAAGCATTATAATAGAATACTCCTATACTTTCATTATAAATCCCCCTAAAAATAATATTACCATCCTTTAACGCATTGAAATTGCATATAAAATCCTCTTTTTTAGGTAGTGTAATTACAGATTCAACTTCTTTCATATTATCGGTTTTTACCTTATAAATACCTTCCTTATCTGACGTTGCATTAAAATAAATGCTTTTTCTATCATCACTTTGTGTTTGAAGATTATATGGCCCTTCTTTACCTTCCATATTTAACACATCTAATTTTTCGCCGAAAAGTTTTAATTTCACATTATCTCCATCTCTTTCTAAGACTTCTAGTGCGGCACTAGATGTTGGTTGATAGGTTTCTTCATAAAATTCTCCCTCTAATAATTTTTTGGTTATTTCTAGCTTAGAATCTTCTTTAGAAGCTTGCGATAGATTTTCCTCTAAAATTACTGCATTATCTTTTAGATGTGTACCACATCCACTAAGAAACACTACAATTGTACTTAGTAATATTGTGATTCTTTTTTTCATTTTTAAATCCCCCCCAAAATTTCAACACTTCTTATATAAATTTTAGCCTGTATATATTGCCATAGTTTATCTACTTATTGCCAAAGTATTGCTAATTTAAAGGGATTTTAAATTTTACTAGCTTAAATTCATTATTTATATCCTCTATATTAAACATACCTTTGTGAAGTTCTATTATATTTTTACATATACAAAGTCCTAGTCCCCTACTCCCATCTTCTTTTTCTTCATTATCTGTAAGTTTATTTTTAATATCAATTTCACAGTAATCCTCCATAATATTGGCCTTTACCTCTATAGTACTATTAGACTTACCATATTTTATACTATTATCTAAAAGATTTATTATAACTTGTTTTAATTTACTTTCATCTCCGCATATATATATATTATCCTGTACATGATCCTCTATATCCATATTATATCTATTTGCTTTAAAACTCATATGATAACACAAATCCTCTAACAGCTTAGAAAAATCAAATCTTTCAACTTCTATCTTTTTATGATCAAAAGAATCTAACTTTGATATTTCTAAAAGTTCTATGACCATTTTTTCTAATCTACTACTTTCATCCTTCATATGTTTTATTGCCTTTTTTGAAAATTCTTCATCATTAAACTCATCTTCACTAAGGATTTCTGCATATCCTGATATGGTAGTAAGAGGAGTTTTTAATTCATGAGTTACATTATCAAAAAATTTTTTTCTATATACTTGAATTTCCTTTAAGGTTTCTATTTGACTTTTTATTTTTTTCTTCATATTTATAAAATCTTCAGAGAGCTTGCCTATTTCATCTTGGGATTTTATAAGGATTTCTATATCATAGTTTCCTTTAGCAACTTCCCTAGATGCCTCACTTAATTTCATAATTGGATTAGTTATTTTAAAGGATAAAAGATAAGAAAAAATGAAAATTATTACAAATGTTATTACCACAATTATTCTTACTATGTTTAAAAGATTATTATTTCCTTCATATAAATAGGTATAATCCTTACTAAATCGTACTATTCCTAAAAATTCTTTATTAATGTACAATGGATAAGATAGATTTACAATGGTTTTGTTTTCTATATTATTTACTAAAAAAGATAGCTTGTCTTGCTTTGCCATATTTAAATCTTCATTACTTCCTAAAATTACATCCTCCTTAAAATTAGGAAAAACAGTAACATCTTCACCACCATAAGAACTATTTAGTATATTACCATCTTTATCATATAATGAAACATTACAATTATTTTTATCACTAAGTTCTATTATTATATCCGTTGTATTATCTTTAAAACCTCTTTCACTTATTTCTATAGAATTCAAAATAAAATACTGCTCTATATAACTTTGAGAGTTTTGATAAAAAGTTCTCATCTCTTTACTTAAGATTACTTTATTGTTTTTTTCTATATTTTGATTTATAAAGAAATCTAATATAGAAAAGGCTATTGAAAATATAGCTAAAAATCCTATTAAAAATTTATATTTTAATTTCATAACCTTACCTCATCTTGTACCCAACTCCAAATATAGTTTCTATAATAGAAGGACTATTTTTATCATCCAACTTTTTTCTAAGCCTTTGAACATGGACATCAACAGTACGAATATCTCCATCATAATCCATAGTCCAAACACTATCTAAAAGAGTTTCTCTTGAAAAAACCCTTCTTTTATTCTCGCTAAATAATAACAATAAATCATATTCTCTTGGTTTTAATTTAATTTCTTCACCATTCTTCTTTACCATTCTACTCTTAGGTATAATTACAATATTTTCCGATACTATGATGTTCTTCTCCTCATATTTTTCTATATAGTTATTATTAAAGTTCTCCATTCTTCTTAATGCTACCTTAACTCTTGCTACTACTTCCCTAATGTTAAAAGGTTTTGTTATATAATCATCAGCTCCCATTTCAAGGCCTAGGACCTTGTCCATAATATCGTCTCTTGCGGTAACCATTAGAATAGGAATCTTATATTTTACTGTTATTATCTTGCAAATTTCAAAACCATCAATATCTGGCAGCATAAGATCTAATATTATTAAATTTGGTTTAAAACTTTCTACTAAAGCTATACCTTCCCTTCCATTCAACCCATATGCGACTTCCATTCCTTCTTTTCTAAAGGAATAGCACATTATATCAATAATTGATTTCTCATCCTCTATAATTAAAATTTTATTGTTATTAACCATGTCCCCACCCCATAAATATTATTGGGCATCTGAGAGAAAAAAATAAATCAAAGATGTTAGTATATTTTAGGCATATGAAATAAAATAACTGGTTAAAGATGCGAAATATATTTTGCATCAGACAAGGAGACAGGTTTTCATGATAGCCTAGCTATCATGAAGTTCTAACGACGCAGTATGATACAAAATAGATGAGCATACTGACTAGTTATTTTTTGAATATGCTTCATATCAGACAAGGTGTCAGGTTCTGCTCATAGTGGAGCTATGGGCTGGTTCTGACAACGTAGTAGGATGTAAAATAGACTAACATACTGGTTTATTATTTTTTTGAAGATGCTTAATCCTAATTTTACAATAAAGTTATTGCCAAAGTGTATACTTGCTGAGTTTAATAATAAACTCAGCAAGTAACTACTTAATTTATCCAATGCTCTTTTAAAAACCTTCTCTTTAGTGCCACCTATATCATATTAGCTAATATAATTATTAACACTCTTTCTGTTTTAAAAAGTAAAAAAGATTAGATTAACTAATCTTTTTTACTCTTCTCTAATTATTCTTTTCCCTAGTTACTTACCTTTTCTATTCTATTCTATGCACTTTCATCACTGCTAATATTACTCTCATCATTTTTTGTATTGGTCATTTCTTGTTTTTCTAAGACTAACTAATGATTTCTCCTTATTAATAATTAATTCCAAAAAAACTTCATATGCATCTGAATCAAATCTTAAATATGTAATTTCATTTTTATTATCAATTACTTCCATAGCAGTTTCTCTATTGTCAACAACCTCTCTATCTTTTCCTTTTGCATACACATCCCCTATTCTAGTAAAAAAATTAATGTTTTTAGTTGGTATTTTTATCTTTATATATTGTTTCATTTCAATATTTTCTGGGCTAACATTTCCAAAAAAGCATAATTCCTTACCATCTAACCACACCTGAAAATCTCTATTTTTTATTACTTCATTTCCATATTTAAAATTAATAATATGTAGCTTAAAAGTTTCTTCAGGAATTTTATAAGTCTCCTTAACTTCCTTTTCTTCAATAACACTTTTCTTCTCTGGTTTAAATATAAAATAAATTAAAGCTACCACTATAGCAATAGAAGGTATAGGGTATTCAACTATAAGTCCTATTACCAGTAAGATAAAAACTCCTTTAATATAACATCCCATTTTTAAAATCTCCATCACAATTATTATTGATATTTTTATAAAAATTCATATAATCTATAACTTGTCTCTTAATTTCATAATTTTTAACTATCTTTAAATTCTTTCTAACTTTAATGCGACATCTCTTTTGGCTTACTTTATTGAATAAACTATCATAATAATTGGACAACTCTTCTGAAGATTTTTTATTTCCTCTAATAATGTAGTATATTCTAGTTCCTTATCCTATAGTTCTTCCCTAAAATTTTTAGATTTAGTTTTTCAACTATATTAAATAAAAGTTAACATTAAAATCAAAAAAGTAATAATAATCTTTTCATTTCTCTCTCAAGCTCTAAATTACTATATTGAATCTATCATATATTTACAATGATTTCAATAGTTTCATAATTTAACAAATACTATTCTATAGAATATTTTTTATTTATATATCACACTCAAACCCCTTCACAATCTCTTTAAATAAAATCAAAAACCACCTTCAATATAGATTTTTAGTAAATAATCTATATTGAAGGTGGTTCTAAAATTTTTATAAATTAATTAATTTATAATTTTTTTGAAATTACTCTTCAAATCCTTCTGGGAATTCTACATTATGATACACGTTTTGAACGTCGTCATCATCTTCTAATGCATCTAACATTTTTTGTATTTTACCTGCTGTTTCCATGTCTACTTGTGAGTTAGTGTCAGCAACTAATTTAACTTCTGCTTCTAAGAATTCTACTCCATTTCCTTCAAGTGATTCTCTCACTGATCCAAAGTCTTCTGGTGTAGTAGTTACTATATAAACTTCATCTTCAGAAGCGAAATCTTCTGCACCTGCATCTAGAGCCATCATCATTAATTCATCTTCATCAAGGTCATCATTTTTTTCTATAACAATTTCACCTTTCTTTTGGAACATGAAGCCCACGCAACCTGTTGAACCCATATTTCCGCCATGTTTTGAAAAGGCATGTCTTACATTTCCTGCAGTTCTATTTTTATTATCTGTTAGTGATTCAACAATTACTGCAACTCCGCCTGCCCCGTATCCTTCATAGGTAATTTCTTCGTAGCTAACACCTTCAAGTTCTCCTGCTGCTTTTTTAATTGCTCTAGTTATTGTATCTAGTGGCATATTAGCAGCCTTTGCTTTAGCAATTACATCTCTTAATTTACCATTTGTTTCTGGATTTGAACCACCATTTTTGGCAGCTACCATTAACTCTTTACCTATTTTAGTAAATATTTTACCTCTTTTAGCATCTACTTTTCCCTTTTTTGCTTGTATATTATGCCATTTTGAATGTCCTGACATTTAGTTCCACTCTCCTAACTTTATATGTAAGGCATCTGAAATAAAATAACTGGTCAGTATACTAGTTATAAAGATGCCTAAATAATGTTTTTGCATTGTATAACTTTAAAATACTCCTTAAACATTATAACATAGTGATATATCTTCTGTGAAGGTCACCTAACTAAAGTCATGTGCTTCTAAGATTAATCTTAGATTTCCCACATCATCCACCAGGCAGTCTACTATAGGGATACAATGTGAAA
>NZ_DKLM01000045.1:0-5287 GCF_002455975.1 Clostridium sp. UBA6640 | reverse complement strand
TTATGGAAATTAAAATCATGCATAAGTTAAATTTTCATTATGAAACCCTATATGTCTATGAGCGTTACCCCTACTTTATTTATACAATTCAAATACTCTATATTGCCTCTTTAAAAAGTCTATTTTCCATTTTAAAGTAATATTCCTCTTCTTCTTCAGAAATTATTACTTTTCCATTAGTAGCCTCTACAAAACTCCCCTGTATAGTATCATAATTTTTACTTTCACAATACATTATAATCTCCACTTTATCTGTATATATAGTATCTTCTATATGCCATTGATTTTTACCACAAATATATTGAATTTTGCCTAATAAGTCATAGTCTAATTTTGCCTTTATCTCGAGTCCTTTGACTTTTTCAACTATTCCTCCAACTTTAATAGCTTCAGCTGCACCTTTAGAATAAGCCCTAATAAGACCACCAGCCCCTAAAAGTATACCTCCAAAATATCTAGTAACTACTATTGCTATATCTGTTAAATCATTTTTCTTTATAACTTCTAATATTGGAATACCTGCTGTACCTTGCGGCTCACCATCATCACTATATCTTTGAATTCCTTTATTTTCTCCTACTATATAAGCTGAACAATTATGAGTAGCTTGTTTATGCATGGCTTTTATCTTTGCTACAAATTCTTTAGCCTCTTCTTCAGTTTTAACTCTTTTAGCATATCCTATAAACACAGATTTTCTTTCTTCAAATTCTGCACTTGCTTCATCTTTGATAGTAAAATAGCTCATCTCCCTTATCCCTCCTCATAAAATATAATAAATTTACACATATAAAATAGCTAATTAAAGATGACATGCTGATTAGTCATTTTTTGAAGATGCCACTTTAAAACTATTTAGAAACTCTTCACAAGCCTTCTTTATATAAGGTCTATCGTTAACTTTATAAATTTCATCTATTTTTTCTACTGCTTTTTCACTTTTTATTTTCTGTAAAGATTTTATAGCATAACTTACTACTTGATTATTTTCATCTTGAAGCGCTCTTAGAAGTGCCATCTCACCTTTTGAATCTCCTATTTTTCCTAGAGCTGATACGGACAATCTTCTAATATTAACAAATTTATGTACTGTAGATTTTATTAAGAAATCTACTGATTGAGAAGCTCTAAGTTCACCAAGTACCCATATTCCAAACTCTTTTTCTTTTAATGATACTTCTAAATGATTTTTTAATATGTAATCTATAAGTTTTGTTTTATTAACTACGTCTAGACTATTTAATATATATATTCTTTCTGACTTTCCCACCTTTGATAAAGTTTTAAAAAGTTCCTCTATATTTTGGCTTTTAACTACATATCTATATTTTATCTTACATGCTATTATATGCTTCTGCACTTCAGATTTTTGCAAATTTCTAATAATACTTATAGCTTCTATGGATTTACCTTCCAAATGTAAAAAGTAAGATATCTCTTCATTATTATACTTTTCTGCAAAATTCCAATCAAACTTCACTAAACCATTATTCAATAATTTTCCCACCTCATCTTTAATACCTTAAACTGAGAAATAAAATATTTAACATATAAAAGAAAATAACTAATCAAAAAATAAATCTTATATTTACATTGGACAATGAAACGATTTCTTTTATAATCCAGCTCTCTTAGAATTGCAATTATACAATATGATAAAAATGAAATACATACTGATTAGTTATTTTAAAATATGCCTTACATTCAATTATAATATATAAGTTAGAAAAGTTCATGAAAAAAATTATATAATAACCTTTTTTACATTATTTCTTTCCATAAAATTACACTTATTACATAGAAAAACATGAGTACAACTATTTCCATTATCCTCAATAGGTGCATCTGCACTATAAGGACCATAGTACTCCTGCACCCTTCCTTTATCCTCCATAGTTCCTCCACATTTACTGCATATATAATTACAGTTCTTTATTTCATTGCACTGTGGACAAATATATTCCATAATGATCCCTCCTTATGGAATTATCTTTTCCATTTTTCCAATTTATAAATCTTTAGGCATCTAAAATAACAATTTAAAGATATAAACAAGACTCCTTATTATAAAACTAAAACTGCTAACTTTAAAATCAGTTAGCAGTTTTGTTCAAGTATAGCTGAATATATATTCGCCATTAAATATTTTAATTATAATATTAAAAGACATCAACTATTTTCATATATGATTTTTAAAATAATCTATATAAAATATTATCTTTATTCATCATAACTCCATTTTGGAAAGCGTATGTTTATTCTTCAATTATATAATCTTTACATTTATTGTATACTTCCTCATCACCTTGAACCATCATAACTGTTCCTTCTTCTGCATATTCTTCACTATCAACTTTCCCATTTCTATGAAGATATGCGACAGTACTAGAATCTGCATATGGAATTAGTACCTTAAACGCTCTTAACTTATAAGGAAGTAATTCTGTACTTTCATTTAACAACTTTTCTAGGTTTATTCCTTCTCTTGCAGATACTTCTATTATTTTATAGTTCTTATATTTTTCTCTTAAATCCTGTAATTTTTCTTCTGAAGCTCTGTCTATTTTATTAAGAACTAATATAGTTGGTTTATCACCAGCATTCAATTCTTTTAAAACATCTTCAACAACTTCAATTTGCTTATCAGCACTGTCACTAGAACTATCTACTACATGCAGCAGTAAATCTGAATAAATTACCTCCTCTAAGGTAGATTTAAAGGCTTCAACTAGGTCATGAGGAAGCTTTCTTATAAATCCTACTGTATCTGTTATAGTGGCTACTCTATTATCTGGAAGTAGTATTCCTCTAGTAGTAGTATCTAGAGTTGCAAATAACATATCTGCCTCAAATACTTTCTCCTTTATATTTGAAGATTTTAACGGGTAAATATCGCAAAGAGTATTTCTTAGCGTTGACTTACCTGCGTTAGTATATCCTACAAGAGAAATCTTAGCTATGCTATCTTTATTTCTCTTTTCTCTTTGTGTATTTCTAACATGCTTTATTCTTTCAAGTTCTTTAGTCAAGTCATATATTGTTTCTCTTATATGTCTTTTATCTGTCTCAAGTTTCTTTTCTCCTGGACCTCTTGTACCTATACCTCCTCCAGTTCTTGAAAGTACTGTACCTAGACCTCCCAATCTTGAAAGTCTGTACTTTAACTGTGAAAGCTCAACTTGAATTTTTCCCTCTTTTGTTTTAGCTCTTCTTGCAAAAATCTCTAGTATCAGAGTAGTTCTATCTATAACTTTTACTCCTAATGCTCCTTCTAAATTTCTAACCTGTGCCCCTGATAGCTCTTCATCAAAAATAACCACATTAGCTCTTAACGATTGCCTTATTAAAGCTATCTCTTCTACTTTACCTCTACCTATATAATAAGCAGGATCTATTTTACTTTTGCTTCTCTTTTGAAGTATTGAATATACAGGAATAGCTTCACAAGCCTTTGTAAGTTCACCAAGTTCTTCTAAGCTTTCTTCGTCTTCTGTACCAACTAATATTGCTCTCTCTGTATTATCCTCAATAACATCATTTTCTTTGATAAGGCTTTCTATATGCTTAACCTTATCTAAAAACTTAAACTTCATTACATCTTCCGTAGTCTTAAATCCTAATTCTTCTTCAACTAAAATATTATTGTTTACATCACAAAATCCTATATGATATTTTAAGTTACCTTCATTATTAATTCCAATTGCAACCATAGCATCAAGCTTTAACTTAATTAATGCAGATATGTCTAATCCAGATAATTTAGGATTTCCATTAGGATGAGTATGAATTACTCTAACTCCTGATAATTTCCCTTCTTTAACATCTATTATTGGGATGTCTACGGTACTACTATCACCAATTGCTACTCCTATTACATTTCCTTTTCTATCTATAGCAACACTAATTTCTCTTTCTAAATCCAAAGTAACTTCATTTAAAAGATTTACAAGCTCTTCTGTAAATATCATATCTTTAGGTATCTTCATTTCATATATTGTATCTAATCTATTAAGTATGGATTTTTTTACACTTTCAACGTTTCCATTTATCAAAATTATCATCTCCATTTTAAACTTCAATTTAAGTATGTAAAATAACTGTTCAAAATACTATATAAATTTAGTCTTTCCTAATTTATTACCCTTAGTATGCCTCAATTTACAATTTTATATGGCGAACACTGTTCGCCGCTACAGTTATTAGTTGTAACTTCACTTAATTTTATACCATCATCCTATTGTTGTAAATACAATAGAGTGTAACTATCTTTTTTAATAAAATTAGTAATAAAACTACTTTTAATATTATAATTTAAATTTTTACAGATATTAAAACAATATCTCTCATTCATTCTTATATTTTTTAACATTGCATTTTAAAATTATACCATAGAATTTCTTATTATTTTATGAAGTATTCTAGATCTTTCTTTACTATTCAAAGTTTTATTGAAATAAATTATTGTATATCCCCTATATTTTGTGATGTAATATTTAAAATTATAATCACATAATTTTACTATGTATTTTTTGTTTTTGTATGTAAATTTCCCCATAATTCCCCCTCCAACTATACTTTAAAATGCAATATAATTATACCTCGTAAAAGGATTCCTGACAGGAATATTTCGACATAGTCCTTTCGAGATACAATTTTTAAGTTTTATTTTGTAATAATTTGTATAAAAATCCAATTGACAAAACAATTTGAGGTAGGATAATGTTAAAAAATGCAAGAAAGTCAAAAAGAATGTCGCAAAAATATCTTGCTAAAAGGTTAAGAATAACACAATCTTACCTTAGTAAGCTTAAAAATAAAAAAAGTATAATAAGAATGTAACTATAGATTTGGTTGAACGAATAGCTGAAGAACTAGATTTAGATAGTGCAGACGTTTTTTCTACTTCTGTCGCAGAAGTTAAGCTTTACTTTTAATATTTTAAATAAATGATAACTTTCCGTTAGAATTTTACTTTGTCTCCATGTTTCAATCCACCTAATATTTTGCTATTAATAGATTTACTCCGTCTTACATTTAAACCGCCTTTGGCAGTAACAATACCTATTTCCATTTTCCTAATCCTCTCTCTTAATTTCTTTTTTATTCCCTTCCTTAAGTTGTAATAGTGCTTCTCTTATTTTTTCTGGTATTGGCAATCCTAATGATCCGCAATTTTCTAAAATAGATAACCCTTCATTTGCTATATAAAAATAACAAATAAGGGTTCTAAATATCCATTTATCAATATTGAGTAGCCTATCTAAGCTTACTGCAACTATTAACACTA
>NZ_DKLM01000061.1 GCF_002455975.1 Clostridium sp. UBA6640 | reverse complement strand
AGTTCTTAATGCTTCATGCCTTAAAACTAACCTCTTAAATGCATCTTCTATCTTATTCTTGTTAATTTTCCCTTCTAACTCGAACACCATAGGCATATTATACGCAATACTATCTTTATTAAATTGGTGAAGCATGTATATTCTTTTTTGAGCTGATGATATCTCATAATATTCCTTTTCTTGCAATCTTTCTATTATTATATATTTACTCTTTTTACTATTTGCAATGCATTCACTTAACCCTTTTATTGTAGGATGCTCAAACAAATCTTTCAATTTTATCTCAATATTTAATTCTTTATGGATATTGTTAATAAGTAAAGTTGCTTTTAATGAATGCCCACCTAATTCAAAAAAGTTATCATCTATACTTATATCTCTAAGGGATAATATTTCACTCCATATTTCTACTAATTTTTTCTCAGTTTCGTTTGTTGGAGGTAAATATTTCTTTTTAGTATCTATATCAACTAAATTTTTCATTAAAAATTTTCTATCTATTTTTCCACTTTGCGTTGTTGGAAGTTTATCTATTTGAATAAATCTATTTGGAATCATATATTCTGGTACTTTAGTTGAAATAAATCTTCGTATTTCATCAATATTCAAATCCTTGGCAGATACTAAGAATGCAACTAAACTATCTTCCTCGCCTTTACTAGAATTATTTGCATTTATAACAGCAACTTGCTCTATATTTTGATTTTTTAGTAAATTACTTTCAATATCTCCAATATCCACTCTATATCCCCTGATTTTAATAATAGAATTTTTTCTACCAACAAACTCAATTTCTCCATTCTCTAAGGTTCTTCCTAAATCACCAGTAAAGTACAAGCTCTCACCATAAGTATCAAATTTAAAAGTTTTTTCTGTTAATTCCTTGTCTTTCCAGTATCCCAATGATATATACTTGCTTATCACTACTACTTCTCCAACTTTAAAAGGAAGCGCTTCTTCTCTATTTTCATCAATAACTACTAATTCCGTTTCATCTACAGCTTGTCCTAATGTTATACTCCTGTTATTATCTCCTAATTGAAATATTTTAGCAGAGTTAAACGATGATTCAGTCTGTCCATAAAGATTAATGAGCTTTGTATTATTAAAATATAATTTAAACATCTCAATATCATTATTTATAATTTCTTCTCCACCTAAAACAATATAACGTAAGTCATTAAACGTTTCTTTTTCAGTTAAAACTTTTATTAAATATCTATATACTGTAGGTACGGAATGCCATACTGTTATTTTCTCTAATTGCAACCAACTATAAATTTCTTTAAAGCTATTTACATCTTTTATATTTACTGGGTATAATGTAGCCCCATTTAATAAGGCTACATATATATCCATTAAAGAAGCATCATGGCATAAGGATGAAAATAAAGTTAATCTATCATCCTTAGTAATATCTAAGGTTTTAGCATAACAATTTATAAAATGAAATAAATTGTTATAGCTTTGATATACTCCCTTAGGCTTGCCTGTTGAACCTGATGTATACATAATATATGCTATTTCATTATTTTCACTGATTTCATCTAATTTATAATCTAAATCTGTATATTTAATATCATTTATATTTATTACCTTAATATCTTCATCACATTGAGCAATTAAAGTTAATGCGATAGCTAAATTTTTACTATTTGTTAAAATTGTTTTTACATCTCCATGATTAACAATATATTTTAGTCTTTCCATTGGATATGATGGTTCAATAGGTACATATGTTAAATTAGCTTTTATTGCTCCAACAGTTCCAATAATCATGTCTTCTCCATGTTCAAATAGTAAAGCTACATTTGCAACAGGCTTATTCTTTAATATATTATTATGAGTAGATATTAACTCACTGGCTACATAATTAGCATGATTATTTAATTCTTTATAGGTTACAGCTCTATAATTGGTTTTAATAGCAATATTGTTTGGATTCGCTTCCACTTGCTCCATAAACTTTTTAACTATCATATATTTTCTTCCTTTCAATGGCTGCTAGCATATATTTGATTTTAAATATTATATTTAAATCTAAAACTTCCTCCTCGATTTATTAGATTTAAGAATATTCTTTATTAATTCATTAGGATTACTTTTAGCATTTATTAATAACTCTTCATATTTGTTCATTATATATTCAATAAATTCCTTGCTAAACAGTTTTGTAAAGTAAGTGCATATTATCTCAATACCATTGGAATATTCCTTTGCATATATGGTAAGATCGAATTTAGTTCCTTGAGTATTTTCAAGATGATATGAAGTTGAATCTTCTATTATTTGATTCTGTGCATACCCTGTATTTAGCAAATTAAAGAACACATTTATTTCTGGATAAGGTATTTGCAATTCATCTAATAATAATTCTATAGGATATTTTTGATATTCTATAGATTTTATTATTATATTATTTGATCTTAAAACTAAATCTTTGAAAGTATCATCTTCTTGAATAGTTGTCCTAATTATTGTAGTATTCACGAAATAACCTATAATATTTTCTAAATCTGCATTTTCTCTTCCAAATGTTGCTGTTCCTATAATAAAATTATCCTCATATATTAAAGACCATATTAATACTCTTAATGCACTAATCATCAAATTAAAAATACTAGTTTTAAATTCTTTAGCTAGAGAATTTAAATCCCTTTTTAATTCTTTACTTAATACCATCCTATAAACTGAGCTTATTCTATCCATTAACTCATAATTTGAATAATTGACAGGAAATCTTATTGGTTTAACTTCTTCTTTTAATTGATTACTCCAAAATTCTTTTGCTTCTTTTATCTTTTCTTCATTATGAATAAAGTTGTTTTGCCATGAAGCAAAGTCTTTATATTGTATAGGTAGTATTTCTAATTCATAATCTTTGTTTTCTTTATAAGAATTATATATAACTTCAAATTCTTCCGCTAATATTTCCATTGAGTATCCGTCAAATACTATATGATGAATACAATATATTAAGTTGAATTCTTCTTCATTCATTTTTACTAGTACTACTCTTATAAGCGGACATATTTCTAAATCAAAAATTATGTGTGTTAGTTTTTCTTCCACTTCTTTAATTTTTATGCATTTTTCTATTGACGAAAGTAAACTCAAATCAACAAATTCAAATGGTATATTAGCTCCTCTTTCTATTATTTGTACTACATTACCATCTATTTCTTTAAATCTAGTTCTAAATGCTTCATGCCTTTTTGAAAGTTCTTTAATAACTTTGATTACTATATCTTTATCCATTTTTTCATTAAATTTTAGATTTCCTGACATATTATATTGATTGTTATTAGGATCCATTTGATTTATAATCCATAATCTTTTTTGCCCGTAGGAGCAATCATAGTATTCACTTTCAGGTAGTTTATCTATTTTTTCCCATACTATAGTATCGCTATTATAAATTAGTTTACCTACTTCACTAATTGTTGGTGATAAGAAAAAATCATTTAGATTTATACTCTTGTTTAAATTTTTTTCAATTAACTTGATTACTTGAATTGCCTTTAATGAATGTCCTCC
>NZ_DKLM01000044.1 GCF_002455975.1 Clostridium sp. UBA6640 | reverse complement strand
TGAAGTAAAAATGAAGTAAATAGATAAGGGACTCGTGAGAGTCCCTTTTTTATGCTACTGCTGTTCCATTCCAGGTGTCATTAAATATTATATTCCCATCACAATATTTCCATTCGATAGATTCATAACGGATTTCAACTTCCTCCATATGTTTACTTGCAACTCCCAGAGGAAATAAAACGGGAGAGATTCTTGTTATTTTTACATTTTTCAGTGTAATATTAAAATATTCTAGCTCTATACCTGCTTCATCAATTCTATACATTTTTATTACAGCTTCTTTAAATATTCTGCCAGTGCATACACCTCTGAATAAATATGGCGTGATGCGATCAATTTCTTTTTCAAATGTGATAGGAAGATGAAGACGTGTTCCAGTTAGCTTCCCTGTATTATGATCTGTAGGAATCCAAACAGAATGATTGAACGATTTAAGCTCAGTTGAACCCAATCGTGTTGGCATTAAACATTCACCAATTACAGGTGAGTTATTTTCATCGGTAAGCCAAATATGTGCTGGTATAGACATTTTATTTTTTCCCTTTATGAAAAAACACTAATGAAAAAATAATCACAATCATCAGAACGATAATTATAAACGCAACTTTATTATTGTTGACAAGCGCCGATACAGAAATGGAAATTATCATAATAATAAAAACCACCCCATAACCTATGATATCGTTAATACAATCATCTTTAATGCTAATAAAAAATCTTTTAATACAACGCCTTAGAAAATTACTTATTAAATTAAACATTATCACATCATTCTTTTTAATGCTCTGGTAATTTCTTCATCAGAGGCTGAGTTAATATTTAAGTACCCTGATTTCATGATGATCGGTTCTATCAAGAAATACATCATCTCTACTCCCTCTGTATATAAAGCATTATAAAATAGTGGGCAGAAATTTTTTAGATTATCTGCACTTTCAGAAGCATGTTGAACAAGACCATAAACATTTATTCCTGCTATCCCCCATCCGACTCTACCGCCAATTTTTTTCATTAATGCATTTTGAACTGCTAAATTCATCTTGTTACCGTGGCATATATAGGATGCGACAGCATAGATTAAACCATTTTTTGAAATGTGTTTAATGGAGTAGTTTGTGGTAAATGGTGTTAATTTCTCAAGGATTGTTTTCTTTTTTTCTTCACTCTTATTTTTTAGAATTGTTTCTATATATATTTTAATCATTCGTAATATAACGTCCCGATGTTTTATCAGTTCACGCAGAGAAAATAAAAATCTTTTATCCTCAGAGAAAATCTTATTACATACATCTTGATAGTTGTCTGTAATTCAAGAGGTATAATAAAGTAATCGTGTTGTACCATCTTCAAGACCATTTAAATAATCGACAACTCCCTCTTTAACTCCAACTAGCGCTTTGTCTAATCGCACAGCTAGCTCTTTATCAGTTCCAATTTTTTTAATAATTTCTTCGCTATAATACATAACTAACTCCTTTGATTTAATGATTCGATCATTGAGCAATCACCGATAAAAGAAAAGTGATCTTGTTCTCAATTCAAACAAAGAATAAAATTAAGGCCACCTATCTATTATTGTGGTAGATAGGTGGCCTTCAACAATAAATGTGATCAATATAATTCTTGGTTATTAATGGATTATTATGTCTTTAAGCTTATTTTCCCATTTCAAACGCGCTTACAGTTTTTCCTGTTTATAATAATTTCTATCATAATGAATCGATGATACGTCATGTAAATCATGATGCTGAATTTATTGACGAATTTCTTTAGTGATTTTCAATTGTTCGTCCAATATTTGAAAAGGTGCGGAAATAATCTCTCGGAATAAATAAATCAACACTCTTTCTCTCACAAAAGCGTTTAATATTATCCGTCAGGAAATCGCTATTCATAAATTTTGTAGGGGCAACGGGCTCTTCATCCGGTTTACCAGAAGCAATAAAATCGGTTTTGTGTGCCTCAAACAGATCTGCAAGCGTACCGCTTGTGTTAGTAACTTTGATCACATCCGAGCATGAAGAAAGGTTTTCGAACGTCTCAAGTGCGCTACTAATAGACATTGCCGGGTATTCACCTGGTGTCAGAAATATTGCTATTTTCCCAACAAAATGGCGATAGAGAAATGTTTTACGTCCATATAGATCGACGCGCACCCGACCCGTCCTGTGCCTCGTTCGCCGCTTGCATGATAAGCTATATAAGCGGCGGCTTTAGGGGAAAAGTTCTCTGGTGCTTTCGTAGTAAGGTTGATTTGCATTATTCATATCCTTTGCATAATAAGTGCAGATTTATTCGCAGTTAAAGTTCAAAACGAGTTAAAAAAAACGGTTTCTTAAACTTTAACGTAATGAGCAAAACTTACTCATGCAACGGCTAAAAATGAATTAAATTAACGTTTTCTAACTTTAATTATCTCGCTCTTTGTTCAATTGTTTTGACATGCTTCCCCGTGGGAGAGGGCCGGGGGGAGGGCATCAGGCTGCACCGTACCCGGCAGGGCCCGTCGTTCCCCGTTTCACCAGCGTCGCCCTGAAAACCCGGCTGGCCGGTTTTTCGGCATCCGCGGCGAGCAACATCTCACAGGCGGCCTCCGCCATCTCTGCCAGCGGCTGAGCGAAGGTGGTCAGCTGATACCCCAGCCAGCTTGCCTGGTCGATATCATCAAAACCAATAACGCGGATGTCCTCTGGAATACGCAGGCCAAACTCGTGGCGTG
>NZ_DKLM01000007.1 GCF_002455975.1 Clostridium sp. UBA6640 | reverse complement strand
TGTGCAATTTTCAGAGAATAATATCTCTAAAAATTAATAGAAGCGAACAGTACAAGGAAGTGAAGGAACGAAGAGCGGAGTTTACTAAAGTAAATGAGCACTGGAGTGACTGAAACTGAAGCAGTAATGTGAAGCTTATATAAATTTTTAAAATTTGATAGAAACGAGTAATATCAGGAAACAAATGAGCGAGGAGCGGAGTTTACTACGGTAAATGAGCACCAGAGCGAATGCAGTTGACGAAGTAGTACGATGTTTATAGCGAATTTTACAATGTTCCGCGATAGCTCAACGGTGGAGCACTCGGCTGTTAACCGATAGGTTGGAGGTTCGAATCCTCTTCGCGGAGCCACATTTAAAAATTAAATAAGTTATAAGTTGATAAAATGGTATGAAGCTTATATGAATTTAAAAAAATTAATAGAAGCGAACAGTACAAGGAAGTGAAGGAGCGAAGAGCGGAGTTTACTAAAGTAAATGAGCACTGGAGTGACTGAAACTGACACAGTAATGTGAAGCTTATATAAATTTTTAAAATTTGATAGAAACGAGTAATACTAGGAAACAAATGAGCGAGGAGCGGAGTTTACTAATGGTAAATGAGCACCGTAGCGACTGAAGTTGACGAAGTAGTACGATGTTTATGGCAAATTTGAATCTGGTGATGATGGTTTTAAGGGTAACACCCCTTTCCATTCCGAACAGGAAGGTTAAGCCTTAAGACGCCGATAGTACTGCATGGGAGACTGTGTGGGAGGGTAGGTTGTTGCCAGGTAGTGCTAAACTAAGTTATGCTTAGTTTAGCAATATTCCGCGATAGCTCAACGGTGGAGCACTCGGCTGTTAACCGATAGGTTGGAGGTTCGAATCCTCTTCGCGGAGCCATTTTATTTTTTTGTATAAATTACAGCTCAAAAGAGCTGTTTTTTTATTTTTAAGAATAAGTAGATGAAATCTTAAATATACTTTTTATGTGACTAATTAATTAATAACATTTTCATTAAAGTTATTAACAATTTGTTGATAACTTTAAACTTAAAGTTGATAATTTTTTAAATTAAATCTAATTAATTTTATATATTTTTCCTCAAAAAATGTAAATATATTTTAAATATTTAGAATATTATAAAAAATTGAAGGGAAAATCACCAAAATATAGAATATATAAATTATATTGGATAATCTGAAAGAGAAAATGGGAGGTATAGCACATGAAAGAGTATAAAATTAATAATCTTAGAAATGTTGGAATTATAGGGCATAGTGGCTCTGGAAAAACAAGTTTAATGGAAGCAATATTATATTATACTGGTGCGACAGATAGGCTCGGCAAGGTTGAAGATGGAACTACAATTAGCGATTATGATGCTGAAGAGAAGAAAAGAAAAGTATCAATATCAACTTCAGTGGCGCTTTGTAAATGGAAAAATGTAAAAATAAATCTAGTAGATACTCCAGGATATTTTGATTTCGTTGGAGAAATGATAGAAGGTCTACATGCAGTAGATATGGCTATGATAGCTGTATGTGGAGTATCAGGTATAGAAGTTGGAACAGAAAAAGCTTGGGACTATGCTGAAAAGCAGAGATTACCTAGGGCCTTTTTTATAAATAAATTAGATAGAGAAAATAGTAATTTTGAAAAAGTTTTAGATCAATTAAAAGATAAATTTGGTATGTCAGTTGTACCTATCCAATACCCTATAGGCTCTGAAAATAACTTTAGAGGCGTTATTAATGTTATTTCAAAAAGAGCAAGATTATTCAATTCTAAGACTAAGAAAATGGAAGATGGTGAAATACCTGCAGAGTTAATAGACAAAGTTGATGAATGTAGACAAATGGTTATGGAAGCTGTTGCAGAAATTGATGAAGTTTTATTAGATAAATACTTTAATGATGGACATTTAAGTGAGGAAGAAATTTATAATGGGCTAATAAAAGGTGCTTCAATGGGAGAAATAGCTCCAATAATGTGTGGTTCTGCACTAGATTGCATAGGTATAGACACATTGCTTGAAGATATAGTAGAGTGTTTTCCATCTCCAATTCATACCACTCTATATATGGCAAAAGATTTAAAGAATAATAGTTATACAAATATTAAAATAGATGAAGAAGAACCATTTTCAGCATTAGTATTTAAAACTATTGCGGATCCTTTTGTAGGTAAGCTTTCGATGTTTAGAGTAATTACAGGAAGTGCTCATTCTGATACTGTTGTTTATAATTCTAATAAAGAAAAGGATGAGAAGGTTGGAACCTTATACTTTTTAAAAGGAAAACAACAATATGCTACTACTGAGGTTAAAGCAGGAGATATAGGAGCTGTTGCTAAACTTAATTATACTAATACAGGAGATACTCTTTGCTCACAAGAAAGGCCTATAATTTTTGATTCTATAGAGTTCCCAATTCCTATGTATTCAAGGGCTATAGCTACTAAGGCTAAAGGTGATGAAGATAAAATATCTAATGGATTGTCAAAGCTACTAGAAGAAGACTCAACATTCTCCATATCCAGAGATGTTGAAAATGCTGAAACCATAGTATCAGGATTAGGTACAACCCATTTAGATGTTATAGTAAGTAAATTAAAATCAAAATTTGGTGTTGATGTTTCACTTGAAATACCTAAAACACCTTATAGAGAGACCATTAAAAAGTTCTCTGATGCACAAGGTAAGCATAAAAAACAATCTGGAGGACATGGTCAATATGGTGATGTTAAGATTAAATTCGAACCTAGAACTGATGGGGAGGAAGAATTAGAATTTGTAGATGCAGTGGTAGGTGGAGTTGTTCCGAGACAGTATATTCCAGCTGTTGAAAAAGGATTAAGAGATTGTATTCAACATGGAGTTTTAGCAGGATATCCCGTTATTAAATTAAGAGCTACTCTTCATGATGGCTCTTTCCATCCAGTAGATTCTTCAGAGATGGCATTTAAGATTGCAGCATCTTTAGCTTTTAAAAAGGGATTGCAAGAAGCTCAACCTATATTACTAGAACCAGTTATGCATATAGAAATTATGATTCCGGATGACTACATGGGAGACGTAATTGCTGATATCAATAAGAAAAGAGGAAGAATTCTTGGAATGGAACCTTTTGAAAAAGGTCAAAAAATTGTAGGAGAAGTTCCACAATCTGAACTTTATAATTATGCTACTGATTTAAGATCATTGACAGGTGCACGAGGAAGCTTCAGAAGTAGATTTGAAAGATATGAAGAAGTTCCTAGTGATATAATTAATAAAATAATTTCAGAAATAAATAAAGATGCTTAATTAAAATACAAGGAGACTATTCTTAAGAGTAGTCTCTTTTACTCGTGTAGAAGTTGAAATGCCATTATAATAATATTTTTTTGAGAGAATATAAATTGTAGATTATAAGCTGAAATTTATAGGTTTATTTCTGCGAATGAATAAATTTATATATTTTGTACAAAATATAGCTAAATAGTATTGAGGGGGATTTATATGTCAGACTACAGAATGGATATAAGAGGAGACATAAACCTTAGTGATTATAGTAGTATCCATGACTATATGGGTATAGTAGGACCAGAAGACAAATTCACTATTGTTTTGCAGTCTGCTAGTGAGGAAGATGCCAAAGTACTATGTAGTATTTTAGAGAGTGATAAATTCACTATAGTTTCAAAAGGAGATATATATGATGGAAAATACTTCATACAAGCGTTTAAGAAAAAATGATCCTATTAATAGTAGACTTATCGAACAAGCCTATGGTTCAGACATTAATCACTGTAAAGGAGAGCCCAATTATCCAATAACAAATGATCTAATTCCAGCGGTAAAAAATTGGGTTCAAGCTGATAAAATAAATCATGAAGAAAGAAAAGGATTTAGACTATGATTTTCGTAGTCTATTTTTCATGGTAAGAAATATAAAACAGCATAATTTATTATTTGATAATTTTATAAAAGAAGTTTGGATAGTACCTAAGAACCTTATGACTTTAGCCCTGAGAGGCTAAGAGTGACAGCATTTTATTCGAAATAGTTTAACTATATAAATTTTTCACTTGATTTTTTCAACTACTACTTGATAAAATCATATTTAGATTCTTAAATAAAATATATTCTTAGGCAATGAGAAAATTTTAGTATAATAGTATTAACTAAACTAAAGTAAAAGAGGTGTGGCGATGACAACATTATATATAACAAGGCATGGAGAAACAGAATGGAATAAACTTGGCAGAATGCAGGGCTGGGGAGACTCTCCTTTAACGGAGCTAGGAATTAAGCAGGCACAATGGTTTAGAGATAGAGTAATAAATTTAGATTTAAATACTATATATACGAGTTCTTCTGAAAGAGCATATAATACAGCGAAAATAATAAGAGGAAATAGAGATATAAAGATAATTAAGGATGATGGTTTAAAAGAATTGAAATTAGGATTATGGCAGGGGTTAGATAAAGAGGGTATAAAAGCTTTAGATGAAGAAAACTGCTACAATTATTGGAATGACCCCATAATGTACAAGCCTACAGAAGGTGGAGAGAGTTTTGATGAACTTAAAGATAGAATATATGAATCTATAATGAAGATTGTTAATAATCATGAAAATGAGAATATATTAGTAGTTAGTCATGGCATGACAATAAAGGCATTCATATGTGCTTTACAGAAAAAGTCTATAGCACATATATGGGATCCACCTTTTATTCAACAAGGAAGCCTAACAGCTATAGAATTTAATGATGATAATAGTTATAAAATTTTAATGGAAAATAACATATCTCATTATAAAGAACTAAATTTATAATATTATTAATAAGGATATTATAAGTTTTAAATGGTAAAAAAGCTTAATGAATTACATTATGTAGTATTTTTAATTTATATATTTTAATAAAATTATGCTTGAGTAAACATTCAGGCATTTTTTTATTAATAAATTTAATATACTGAATCTTTTAAATATGGCAGTCATACTTATGAAGATATGATATAATAATACTTAAGCTTATTTTTCGAATAGATATTAAATATTTTCAAAAAATAGTTAATTGGTATTATAGTAGCTTGCTATAGAGCATAATTAGATTTTCCAGTAGTGCTACTTTTATATGACTTTTTATTTAACGTAAGCATTATTAGAGTTTTAAAAAGATATTTGGGACCTTACACTTATGGGATTTAAAATATACAATTTGATAAGATATAAAGATTTATATTTTAAGAAAGAAGGAATAAGGATTAGAATAAAGGGCATCTAATAGCTAAGATAATTTCAAGTTGTTACTTAGTTACATTGTAGAATATTAGAAGTAAATTTAACTATGTATAAATAATTAGTGTTCTGTATTCTCCCATTATATAAACCATAATGGGGGAGTTTTATTTTTTAGAACTTAAGGCGTATTTAAAAAATAGCAAGCTAGCATATTCACCTATTTTTACTTGTTATTTACTTTCACATGCCTAAAATGCAATTTAATTGCTTTTTATATTAGTTTTTAAGAAATTGAAGTAAAGGGGGATGATGATTATGATTAAAAAATTTATTTCTTACTATGCAGGGCACAAAAAATTATTTATAATAGATATGTTTTGTGCATTTTTAGTAGCAACTTTAGATTTAGCTTTTCCTATGATTACAAAGGAATTGTTAGAAAAGGCTATTCCTAATAGTGATATTAGGATGATAATGAACTTTGTAATTGTGTTAACTGTCCTATATATAATAAAGTTAATTGCTAATTACATAGTTGACTACTGGGGACATGTTATGGGGGTAAGGTTACAATATGATATGAGAAAAGATGTGTTTTCACATCTGCAAACTCTACCATTTAGTTATTTTGATGATAATAAAACGGGACATTTAATGTCTAGAATAATTAATGATTTAATGGAAATATCTGAGCTCGCACATCATGGACCAGAAGACGTATTTATATCAGTAGTAATGATTCTAGGCTCTTTCATACTTCTTTGTAGGATTAACGTTAAGTTAACACTATTAATATTTGCTTGTCTTCCATTTATTATTTGGTTTGCTATGACTAAAAGAATGAAGATGTCAAAAGCCTTTGATGATGTTAGAAAGAAAATAGGCAATGTAAACGCTAAATTGGAAAATAGTATTTCTGGTATTAGAGTTGCAAAATCCTTTACTAATGAAGAATATGAGATGGAAAAATTTGATGAGGGAAATATAGAGTTTAAAACCTCAAGATCAGATGCATATAAATATATGGCTGAATTCATGTCTGGTATGAGATTTATGGTAGATATGTTAAATGTAGTTGTCATTGGATTTGGAGGATATTTTGCTTATAAGAAATATATAACTCCAACAGAGCTTGTAGCATATCTTTTATATATCACATATTTTATGCAACCAATAAGAAGGTTAACTGCTTTTGTCGAGCAATATCAAAGTGGTATGTCAGGCTTTAAAAGATTTTTAGAAATAATGGAAACTGAGCCTGATATAGTGGATAGTCCAAATGCATCAGAGCTTAAAGATGTAAGAGGTGATATAGAGTTTAAAAATGCATGCTTTAAGTATAATGAGGGCACAGAGATTGTATCTAATTTAAATTTAAAGATTGAGAGAGGTAAGACTTTAGCTTTAGTAGGACCATCCGGTGGAGGTAAAACTACAATATGCCATTTAATACCTAGATTTTATGAATTAAGTGGTGGTAGTATAACTGTTGATGGTATGGATATTAAGGATATAACACTAAAATCTTTAAGAAGGAATATAGGTATAGTTCAACAAGATGTATTTTTATTTACAGGAACAATAAAGGAAAATATTCTTTATGGAAGACCAGAGGCTAGTGATGAAGATGTTATAAAAGCAGCTAAAAATGCTAATATACATGATTTTATATCTTCACTTCCAGAAGGATACGATACCTATGTAGGGGAACGAGGAGTAAAGCTTTCAGGTGGACAAAAACAAAGAATATCTATAGCTAGAGTATTCTTAAAAAATCCTCCAATATTAATATTAGATGAAGCCACTTCAGCTCTAGATAATGCTTCGGAGATTATAATTCAAAAATCTCTTGAGGATCTGTCTAAAGGAAGAACAACAATAGTAGTTGCACATAGACTTTCTACTATTAAAAACGCAGATGAAATTGTTGTTTTAACTAATAAAGGTATAGTAGAGCAAGGTAATCATGAAGAGCTTATATTAAATAATGGAATTTACTCAAAGCTTTATAATGCTCAATTTAGAGGCTTCATACCAGATTATATGGAATGTTAAATAATATGAAGTATCTTAAAAAATGACAGAACAAGTATGTTAACTTATTTTCAAACATGCTACACTCAAAGCAGTGCTATGAGTACAACTTAGCTCCTTGTATAAAATATTTGAGGAAAATTGTAATAATTTTATATAAGACAAAAATGTGTAAAAAAAAGGAAATAAACGAAAGCCATAGAATATAATTAACATAAACAATATGGAAATTATTGGAGATGGGAGAGGAATAATATGATAAAAAACAAAAGTAATATATGCGAACTAATAAATGAAATGAGAAATTTTTCTTATGAAAAAGATACTATAATAATTGATGTAGAACTTAAAACAGAAGAAAGTATGCATATAAGATGTTATGATGAAAAATGTATAATAATTAATTATTATGATTATGAAGAGGGTATATCAGCTTTATACAAAGATAGAAAATATATAAATAAGGTACTTTTCCAATAGTGGAAAAGTACCTTATTTATATTAACTAATAAAACATATTAAAAGAAAATATTATGTGAAAATAAATTTAAGATGTAAAATTAATGAGAAAGATGGACATACTTTATAAAGGAATAATTAAATTTGTATAGAATTAGTTATCTTAAATAACAAGTATAGAGAGTAGTATATTTTTGTAGAAATTGTATTGAGATTATTCTTAATAATATTCCTTTAGTAAATTAAAGTAAAAGCAAGTAATATATTTAATAACTTTTCAAGCTATAAGAAAAGATAAGAATTTAAGAGAAAAAATAAGCAAAGTTAATTTATTTTCTACTAATCCATTTTACAAGAATAAATTAATTAATAAAAGATGAAAATATTAGTTGAATAATACCATATAAAGTTATAATATTTAATTAAGGTCAAAGAAAGTCAAAGTAAAGTAAAAGTTTGGAAGAGGTAGTGGTTATGGCAAGATTATCAGACATAATTGAAGATTTTATTAAAGAGATGATAGAAGAAACTCAAAACAACGAAATTGAAATTCAACGTAATGAGTTAGCTAATTACTTTAGTTGTGCACCGTCACAAATAAATTATGTGTTAACTACGAGATTTACAAAAGATAAAGGTTATTATATAGAAAGCAGAAGAGGCGGTGGAGGTTATATACGAATTACTAGAATTGAATACAAATACCATAGTAGCTTACTTGAGGTTATTGATGAAGCTGTAGGAAATAATATAACCTATGATAATAGTGTAAGAATATTAAGAAGTCTTAAGGATTCGGAAATTATTAATGAAAGAGAAGAAACCATTATTAAAACTGCACTTAATGATAGAACATTAAGTTATGCAGGAGATATGAAGAATAGGTTAAGAGCAGATATTTTAAGAGCAGTAATATTTAATATATTAAATTAATGAATTTAAAAGGAGTAGTGATATTATGCTTTGTGAAAAATGTAAAAAAAATGAAGCTAATTTCCATATAACTAAAATAGTAAATGGAGTAAAGGAAGAAGAGCACCTATGTGAAGTCTGTGCCAAAGAAAATAATACTATGAGTATGCTTCAAGATATGGATTTCTCTCCAAGCTTTTCATTTCAAAATATATTAAGTGGATTCATGGACTATATGAATACTACAACTGAAAGTAACCTTCCTAGCGAAGTAATTTGTAAAGAGTGTGGTACAACTTATAGAGGATTTAAAGAAACAGGACTATTAGGTTGTGGTAATTGTTATTCAACATTTAAAACAACTATAATACCAATAGTTAAAAGAGTTCAAGTAAGTACAGAGCATAATGGAAAGATACCAGTAAAATCAGGTGGAGAAATACTTAAGAAAAAAGAACTCATCAGGCTTAAAGAAGAGCTTCAAAAAGCCATTGCTCTTGAAGAATATGAAAAAGCAGCAGAGCTTAGAGATAAAATTAGAGATTTAAGTTAATAAATCTAGGAGGTATGGTTATGGAAAATTGGATTAAAGCTCATAGTGCAAATGACGATATTGTACTAAGCAGTAGAATAAGATTAGCTAGAAATATAAAAGGATATCCTTTCCCTAATAAACTTTCAGAAGATAAGGCAATGGAAATAATTAAAAAGGTTGAATCTGCCTTTTATACTTCATCCTATATAAATGAAAACTTTAAGACTATAAATATGAATAGTATAGATGCAATGGAGATAAACTCTTATTTTGAGAAACATCTTATAAGTGATAATTTAATTACTAATAAAGATATATCTGCCTTTATATTAGATAAAGATGAAATTGTAAGTATTATGGTAAATGAAGAAGATCATTTAAGAATGCAATATATAATAGGAGGATTTAGCTTAAAAAAGGCTTATGAAGAAGTTGATAAGATAGACAATCTTTTAGAGGAAAAATTAGAATTTGTTTTCGACTCTGATTTAGGTTATTTAACAGCATGTCCTACCAATGCAGGTACAGGTCTAAGAGCTTCAGTCATGCTTCATCTTCCTGCATTACACGAGAGTAAAGAGATAGAAAATGTTTTTAATGCCGTAAGCAAAATAGGAATGACTATAAGAGGATTATATGGTGAAGGCTCAAAAGGCTATGGAAATATATTTCAAATATCTAATCAAATAACATTAGGACCTAGTGAAGAGGAAATAATAAATGGATTAAATGCCATGGTTTATCAAATCATTGAAAAAGAAAAGTTAGCTAGGGAAAAACTGAAATCCCAATATAAATATGAATTAGAAGATAAAATAATGAGATCTTTAGGGGTATTAAAGTCAGCGGTTTTATTAAATTCTAAAGAATGTATGGATTTACTATCTAATGTTAGATTTGGAGTAGAAATGGGAATAATAAATAATATGGACAAAACAATATTAAATGAACTTATGGTGGAAACAGGGGTAGCAACGCTTCAGCTTAACGCCAATTCCACTTTAGATAAAAGAGAAAGAGATTTAAATAGAGCTAAAATAGTTAGGAACAAATTACAAAATCTATGATAGAGAGGTGTTTTATATGTTTAATAGATTTACAGAGAGAGCAAGAAATATTCTTATGTATGCCCATGAAGAATCACAAAACTTTAAACATGGTTATGTAGGAACAGAACATGTTATACTTGGAATCTTAAAAGAAGAAGGTAGCATAGCTACGAGTGCCTTAATAAATGCAGGAGTAGATTATAATAAAGTTAAAGAATTAGTGGATAAATATATAGGTGTTGGAGATATAGAAATGCCTAAAAATGAAATTGCACTAACACCTAGAACCAAAAGATTATTTGAACTAAGCTTAATAGAAGCAAGAGGCTTAAATCAAAATTATATATCACCTGAGCATATATTGTTAGCATTAATTAGGGAACCAGAAGGAGTTGCCTATACAATATTAGGGAATTTAGGAGTAGATTTTTCAAAGCTAAGAAATGAAATTATAAATAATATTGCAGGAGATGAAACTCAGCAAAGTGGTAGTCCTAAAAAAGGAAGAACTAGCACTCCTACATTGGAGAAGTATGGAAAAGATTTAACTGAACTTGCAAAAGAAGGTAAATTAGACCCCATTATAGGAAGAGATAAAGAAACAGAAAGGGTCTTGGAAATATTATGTAGAAGAATGAAGAATAATCCTTGCTTAATAGGAGATCCTGGAGTAGGTAAAACAGCCATAGCAGAAGGATTAGCACAGAAAATTGCATCAGGTAACATTCCAGAGCTGTTAAAAGACAAAAGAGTTGTAACTCTAGACCTATCTTCTATGGTAGCAGGTTCAAAATATAGAGGTGAATTTGAAGAAAGACTTAAAACTGTAATGGATGAAATCTCAAAAGCTGGAGATGTAATTTTATTTATTGATGAAATTCACACTATAGTTGGTGCTGGTGGTGCAGAAGGTGCGATTGATGCTTCAAACATATTAAAACCTGCACTTGGTAGAGGTGAAATACAATGTATAGGTGCAACAACTCTAGATGAATATAGAAAATATATAGAGAAAGATGCTGCTTTAGAAAGAAGATTTCAACCTGTTACAGTAGAAGAACCTACTAAAGAGGAAGCAGTAGAAATATTAAAAGGACTAAGAGATAAATACGAAGCACATCACAGAGTGAAAATTACTGATGATGCTATATTAGCAGCAGTAAATCTTTCAGATAGATATATAACTGATAGATATTTACCAGATAAAGCTATAGATCTGATTGATGAAGCTGGCTCAAAAGTAAGAATTCAAAATTTAACAGCGCCAAAGGATTTAAAAGAATTAGAAAATGATCTTGAAGTAGTTATAAAAGAAAAGGCTGATGCAATAACAATGCAGGATTTTGAAAAGGCAGCGGCTTTAAGGGATAAGGAAAAGGAATTAAAGGATAAATTGGAAGCTTCTAAAAAGAACTGGGTATCTCAAAATAATGGGGCAGATGCAGTAGTAGATGAAAAGCATATTGCAAATGTAATCTCTAAATGGACCAATATACCAATAGAAAAGCTTACTGAAAGTGAAGCTGAAAGGTTATTAAAGCTTGAGGAGATACTTCATAAAAGGGTTATAGGCCAAGAAGAAGCAGTGGAATCTATTGCGAGAGCAGTCAGAAGAGCAAGAGTAGGACTAAAAGATCCAAAGAGACCAATAGGCTCATTTATATTCTTAGGACCAACAGGAGTAGGTAAGACAGAGCTTTCAAAAGCATTAGCAGAAGCTATGTTTGGTGATGAAAATAGTATAATTAGGGTAGATATGTCTGAGTATATGGAAAGACATACAGTATCTAAGCTTATAGGAGCGCCTCCAGGATACGTAGGTTTTGATGATGGAGGCCAATTAACAGAAAGAATTAGAAGACATCCTTATTCAGTAGTATTATTTGATGAGATAGAAAAGGCTCATCCTGATGTGTTTAATATATTACTCCAAATATTAGAAGATGGAAGACTTACGGATGGAAAAGGAAAAACTGTGGATTTTAAAAATACAATTGTAATAATGACTTCCAATGCAGGTGCTTCAGCTATTAAAAAACAAAAAACTATAGGTTTTTCACAAGGCGCTAATGAAGTAAATAATGAACATGAGAAAATGAAAGAAAATATAATGGAAGAATTAAAACGTAGTTTTAGGCCAGAATTTTTAAATAGAATAGATGACATTATAGTATTCCATTCTTTAGCAGAAGAGGATCTTTTAGAAATAGTGGGATTAATGTTAAATTCTGTTTCTGAAAGATTAAAAGAGAAGGAAATAAATATTAAGTTTGATGAAGAATCTAAGAAATATCTTGCAAAAGAAGGGTTTGATCTAACCTATGGTGCAAGGCCACTTAGAAGAGCTATAACTAAAACTGTAGAAGATAAACTATCAGAAGAAATATTAAGAGGTAATGTAAAACAAGGAGATAGTTTAATAGTAACCGTAGAAGAAAAAGAATTAAAATTTGATAAGCAGTAATATCTATAGGGATACAATGTGGAAACTTAATATATACTCTGGAAAATAAATTTTCTATAAAAGCAGTTTTATCCCTTAAAAATTAAGGATTANNTGAAGTTTTAACCATAATTCTTCATCTTTCACTCTTAATTTTTCATTCATAGAAAAGATTTTTTGTTATGGAAATTAAAATCATGCATAAGTTAAATTTTCATTAAGGAACCCTATAAAACCCTATGTTTAAAAAGCATAGGGTTTTAGAAAATTGGAATTATTGAATTCACAATTTTGGGTATTTCTCAGCTTTACTGAGAAATTTAGAATTGATTTATTTTTAAAGTGATATAGTCACTTTTATTAAAAAAAGACATCTTAAGAAATCAGTTTGGCTAAAACTAATCTCTTTATTAATTGTGCATTGTGAATTGAAAAAAATTTGTATAATATATAAAAAATAAGTTAAAATCTTATATAAGGCATTTTAGAATAAAATAGCTAGTATATGATAGCTATTTTATTTTAAAGAGTTAATAAAGGGTTAATAAAAGATTTATATAATATTTTTGGAGGGCAAATTAATGGCTAAGGTTAAAAATATATATGTTTGTAATCAATGCGGATACGAGTCACCTAAATGGATAGGAAAGTGCCCTAGCTGTAATAACTGGAACACCATGTCAGAAGAGGTTAAGCTCCCGTCGCAACCACAAGTATTTAATAGAGCAGTTACTATAAGCGGTAATAATAAACCTCAGAATATAAAGGATATTAAGTCTAGCCAATATGAAAGATATAATACTGGGATTACTGAGCTTAATAGGGTATTAGGCGGAGGCTTAGTTAAAGGATCCTTAACATTAATATCTGGTGATCCGGGAATAGGAAAATCTACAATATTACTTCAAAGTGCTAAAAATATTTCTGATAAATATGGAAAAGTGCTTTATGTATCAGGGGAAGAGTCAGAAGAACAAATAAAGATGAGGGCCGAAAGATTAAATTCTATAAGTGATAATTTATATATTGTATCTGAAACTAATATTACAACTATAGAAAATCATGTTTTAGAATTAGAGCCTGTATTTGTAATAATTGATTCCATACAAACCTTATATAAAAGTGAAATAAGTTCTGCACCAGGTAGTGTTTCACAGGTTAGAGAGTGTACCAATGAACTTATGAGGATAGGTAAAACTAAGGGAATACCCCTATTCATCGTTGCTCATGTTACAAAACAGGGAGAACTTGCAGGTCCTAGGGTTTTAGAACATATGGTAGATACAGTTTTATACTTTGAAGGGGAAAGAACTCAAGAGTTTAGAATACTAAGAACTATAAAAAATCGTTTTGGAACAACTAGTGAAATTGGTGTTTTTGAAATGAGGCAAAGTGGACTAGAGGAAATTTTAGATGCTTCCAGCGTATTTTTACAGGAGACTTCTTTTGAGCAAGAAGGGTCAGTAGTAATAGGGACTATTGAAGGAACAAGACCATTACTTGTAGAAATACAAGCATTAGTAAGTGAAACTAAGGCTGTTATGCCTAGAAGAACTGCAGTAGGAGTAGATAACTCAAGAATGAGTCTTATATTAGCAGTTCTAGAGAAAAAATTAAGGATTCCTTTTTATAGTAGTGATGTTTATATAAATGTGGTAGGAGGATTAAATATAGAAGGGACCTTTGGAGATTTAGGTCTTGCAGTAGCTCTTATGTCTAGTGCTAAAGGTAAAGAAGTTAAACTTGAAAGACCATTATTTATAGGAGAAGTAGGTTTAACGGGAGAGGTTCGGCCTATATCACATATAGATAAAATAGTAAATGAAGGCATAAAAATGGGATTCAAAAACATAATTATGCCTCTGAGGAATAAGGAAAAAATAGAAAATAAAAAAATAAATATAATAGGAATATCAAATATTAGAGAAGTAATTAATAAGGTTTTTTAATATGGACATCTAAAGTATAATAAATATAAAAAATATATGGGAAAGGAAGTGAATACCGTTATTATTTCTTTAAAGTAGTTCATATAACGGAGAAAATGAAGGAAGAAAAACAGAAGGAATTGATTGATATACTTAAAATATTGTCACCAGGTACGCTACTTAGAGAAGGTTTAGATAATATCTTATATGCTAAAACTGGTGGTCTTATAGTATTAAGTGATAGTGATGAGATTCTAAGTCTAATTGATGGTGGTTTTAGTATTTATTCAGAGTATACTCCAGCTTATATATACGAACTTGCTAAGATGGATGGTGCTATTATTATTAGTAGTGACTTAAAAAAGATATTATATGCTAACACTCAGCTTATACCTAATTCATCGATACCTACATTTGAAACAGGTACTAGACATAGAACAGCTCAAAGAATTGCAAAGCAAACAGGTTTAACGGTGGTGGCTATTTCGCAAAGAAGAAATCTAATAACTGTTTATAAAGATGATATTAAGTATATAGTAAGAGATAGTGGTGAAGTTTTAGCTAAGGCTAATCAAGCATTAAATACCCTGGAAAAATATGTTTCTGTCTTTGAGAAAGTTATTAATAATTTAAATAGATTAGAGCTTCATGATTCTGTGAGCTTACTAGATGTATCTACTGCCATTCAAAGAGCAGAAATGATTATGAGAATTGTATATGAGATTGAAATATATATATGTGAATTAGGTAATGAGGGTAGATTAATAGAAATGCAGCTTAAAGAATTAATTAAAAATATTGAAAAGGATGGAATGGATTTAATTAGAGATTATTCTAAAGAAGAAACTAATATAAACACTATTTGTAAAAATATACAAAAATTATCCAAAGATGAATTATTAGATTTAGATAATATATCTAAATTACTAGGATATCCTTCTAAGTCATTATCAGATACTTTAGTATTTACAAAAGGATATAGAATTTTAAATAAGATTTATAGAGTACCTACTTCTGTCATAGAAAATTTGATTAATCATTTTAAGCAATTAAGATTTATTGAAAAAGCATCTTTTGAAGAACTTTATGCTGTGGAGGGCATAGGAGAAGCTAGAGCAAAGGTTATAAGAAATGGAATTGAAAAATTGAAAGAACAATATTCATTTCATAAAGAAATATAGCACAAAATCTTAAATGTTTTGTGCTATGCAATGTACTATTTTAATGTGTATTTTCCTAAAGCGTTAATATTTTTATATTCTTTTAAAAATATATCGTAAAGATTTAAATCAAGAGAATTACAAATTGAAGCTACATAGAAGAAATGATTTCCAAGCTCCTTTTCCAATATTTCTCGACAAGAGTTACAAATATTACCTTTAAGGTGGGTATCAAAACAATCATCTAAATCCTCTAAATCTAAATTATCTATATTATGAGGAATTTGCTGTTTTTCAGCTTCCACTTTTAAACAACCGCAACTAGTTACAGATTTTATTAAAGCTCTATTAACTCTAGCCTCAGACTCTTGAAGCTTTGACATAATATCTAATATACTTTTATGTCTTAATAAACATTCATCAACAGAATTTTGAAATTCATCGAAAATAAGATCCTTCATTACTTTCAACTCCTTATAAAAATTTTAAAGTACATGTTTAAATTAAATAGCATTTATTGATATAATATATAAGATTAATTCTTACTTCCAAATCTAACTTATGTTTATATAATATATCATTGTCGTAACAAATAATAGGGGGATAATTATAATATTATTTTGAACTATGTAACATAAAGATTAGAATATCATAAGAATTAAAGGTTTTCAATTAATATTTTATTAAGAATATGATAACTTATTGAAATAAATTTATTCATAATATATATTATTATAAATAGGATAGTATTTTAATAATTTGTCAATAATCGAATAGGGAGGTGAATCTCTTGTTGAAAAATATATTAAGAGCTCTTATTACTATTGCAGGAGGAAGCTTAGGATATATAATAGGAACTTGGATTAGTCGAACAGAATTTATAGTAGGTCTTGGCATACTTAAAGACTCGCCATTAAAAGGAATTTTATTTATTATATTTTGTGTTTTAGCATTCTTAGTTTTATTTTATTTATTATCCTCATATGTTACTAAGCTTATAATGAGAGCTATAGATTACACAGAGAAGAGTTTACAAAAAGTACCTACAGCAGACATGTTATTAGGAGCAATTGGAGCGGTTTTAGGATTAATAGTATCCGTACTGCTTTCAAGTTTGATTAAAAGTACATCAATGATTTACACAATTATATCAATTATAGTAACTTTAATAATTGTGGTAGTGTCGGCAGATGTAGCAGTTAGAAAAAAAGAAGATATTTTATCACTACTTTCCAATTTAAAAAGAATATCACCCAATAAAGAGGCTAAACATAAAAACATACCAAAAGGAAGTGCAAAGATATTAGATACTTCTGTTATTATTGATGGAAGAATATTTGATCTTTGCCAAACAGGGTTCATTGAAGGAGTACTCGTAATACCTAACTTTGTTTTAAATGAGTTAAGACATATAGCTGATTCAGGAGATGGACTTAAAAGAAATAGGGGAAGAAGAGGACTTGATATACTAAATAAAATACAAAAGGAATTAAACATAAAAGTTGAAATATGGGAAGGCGATTTTCCAGAGATACCAGAGGTTGATATTAAGTTATTAAAACTTGCACAACTTTTAAACGGTAAGGTTATAACTAATGATTACAACCTTAATAAAGTGGCGGAATTCCAAGGAGTTTCTGTATTAAACATTAATGAACTTGCTAATGCAATAAAACCTGTAGTTCTTCCAGGAGAAGAAATGAAGATTCAAATTGTTAAAGATGGTAAGGAGTCAGGTCAAGGTCTTGCATACCTTGATGATGGTACAATGATAGTTGTTGAAGAAGGTAGGAGCTATATAGGAGAAACTATATTAGTGGTTGTAACATCAGTGCTTCAAACTGCTGCAGGTAGAATGATTTTTGCTAAAGCTAAAGAAATGCTTTAGGAGGATATATGAGTAAAAATGTAGCTATGATATTGGCAGCAGGAAAAGGAAAAAGAATGGGAGCAAATAAAAATAAGCAGTTTCTTGAAATAAAAGAAAAGCCTATTTTATATTATACTCTGAAAGCTTTTTCAAATTGTAATCTAATTGATGAAATTATTTTAGTAGCTGCCAAAGATGAAATAGAGTATTGTAGAAAAGAAATTGTGGAAAGATACAGATTCGAGAAAGTTACTTCCATAGTTTCTGGAGGAAAAGAAAGGCAACATTCTGTATTAAATGGACTATTAGCTATAGAAAATTGTAATATAGTAATAATTCATGATGGTGCAAGACCTTTTGTCGATAATAATATTATAAATACTGGCATTATGTATGCAGAAAAATATGGTGCTGTTGCATGTGGAGTTAAACCTAAAGATACAATTAAAGTTAAAAATGAATGTGGTTTTTCTATAAACACTCCAGATAGGGAGAGCCTTTTTGCAGTCCAAACCCCTCAAAGCTTTAAATATGATATCATCTTGAATTGTCATAAGAAAGTAAATAAAGACAATATATCAGTTACAGATGATACCATGGTGGTAGAACAATACGGATATAAGGTTTATTTATATGAAGGGAACTATAATAATATAAAAATTACTACTACAGAGGATTTAGTTATAGGAGAAAAAATTCTGGAAAGTCTAATAATACCATAAATATATTTATATCCTCTTGACAGTATAAATTTAAAATTGTATAGTATTTTCTTGTAAATATAATTTAATATTTAGGTTGCGATGAGGAAGACTAGTAGAAATTAATATACAGAGAGAAAATCCATGGCTGAAAGATTTTTAACGATTTTGAACCTACTTCTGAGCAGTAGTAAAACTACCGGTAAATATACCGTTATCAAAAGAGAGTACAAATTTAGGTGGTACCGCGATATTAACTCGCCCTAAAACTAGGGTGAGTTTTTTTATGTCTAAAATTATTTTAAAACTTTTATGATAATAAATATGTTGATATTAAGGAGTGATTTACGATGAGATTATCAAATATGTTTTTAGGAACATTAAGAGAAGTTCCAGCAGAAGCAGAAATTTTAAGTCATCAGTTAATGCTTAGAGCTGGAATGATAAGAAAACTGGCGTCAGGTGTGTACAATTATATGCCTATAGGACTTAAAGTTTTAAAGAATGTAGAAAATATAGTAAGAGAAGAAATGGATAAAGCTGGTGCACAGGAATTTTTAGCTTCAGCATTACTTCCTTCTGAACTTTGGAAAGAATCAGGCAGATGGGATGTTTTTGGACCCGAAATGTTCAAACTAAAAGATAGAAATGAAAGAGAATTCTGCCTAGGACCAACACATGAAGAGGTATTTACTGAGTTTGCAAGAAATGAAATAAGATCTTATAAACAATTGCCTTTAAATCTATATCAAATTCAGACTAAATATAGGGATGAAAGAAGACCAAGATTTGGAGTTATGAGATCTAGAGAGTTTATAATGAAAGATGCATACTCTTTTGATAAAGATAATGAAGGATTAGATGTAGCTTATGAAAAAATGTATCATGCTTATCATGAGATATTTACAAGATGTGGATTAGATTTTAGTCCTGTGGAAGCGGACTCTGGTGCTATGGGAGGTTCAGGTTCTGCTGAGTTTATGGTTAAATCTGAGGTTGGAGAAGATGAGATAGTTTTTTGTAATTGCTGTAAGTATGGTGCTAACATGGAAAAAGCATCAGCTGTAGCTGAAATACAAGAAAAAGAAGAATTAAATGAGATTGAAAAGATTTATACACCACACTCAAAAACTATAGACGAGCTAGTAGAGTTTTTAAATATAGAAAAGAAAAAATTAGCTAAAACTATAATTTATAAAGTTGATGATAAAGTGGTTGCTGTTATGGTAAGAGGAGATAGAGAGATTAATGACACAAAAGTTATAAATGCTCTAGGTGGTGCATTGGAATTTTCATTAGCTGATAGTGAAACTGTTAATAAGTCAACAAATGCTAAAGTTGGATTTGCTGGACCTATTGGAATAAATGTTGATATGCTATTTGTGGATGAAGAAGTTAGTAAAATGTACAATTTTGTAGTTGGTGCTAATGAAACAGAATATCATATTAAAAATGTTAATTATGGAAGAGATTTTGAAGGTGTAGTAGGAGACTTTAGAAAAGTTACTAATGAGGATAAATGTCGAAAATGTGGTGGAGATATTACCATTGCTAGAGGAGTTGAGGTAGGACATATATTTAAGTTAGGAACTAAATATTCAGATGCTATGGGCGCTAATTTTATAGATGAAGAAGGTAAAAATAAGCCATTGATTATGGGATGCTATGGTATAGGTATAAATAGAACAATGGCAGCTATTATAGAGCAATATCATGATGAAAATGGTATAGCATGGCCATTAGAAATTGCTCCATACCATGTAGTTGTTGTTCCAGCAGTAATGAAGGATTCAGCACAAGTTGAAACAGCTGAAAAATTATACAATGAATTAAAATCTTTAGGAATTAATGTTCTTTTAGATGATAGAAACGAAAGAGTAGGAGTTAAGTTTAAGGATTCCGAACTTATAGGAATACCTATGAGAGTAACTGTAGGTAAAAAGATATCAGAAGGGCTTGTAGAATTTAAACTTAGAGCTAAAGAAGATCTTGAATTAATCGGGTTAGAAAATGTTGTTGAAAGAGTTAAGAAGGAATTTGAATATAATAATCTTGCTATAAAATAATATAGATATACTTATAATTTTCTATAGATACTTATTTATTATTATCTATAGAAAATTATTTTTTTATTAACAGAAAATAACTATGCCTTAGCAATAAAAGGATACGCATTTGAACAAATATATAAATAATTTTTTAATTTTAATTTATGCATTTTAAGAGAAATGGCTAGGTGGTATTTTAAAAATCTTTAATTAATTATTTTATTTAACGTATTCGTAATAAAAAAATGTATTTGATATATAATTGTTTACAACAGTTTTAAAAAATTCTAAAATTGTTGCAAGCATTTTTTTATTTAAAAAAAATTTCAATGTATCTTGTAGTTAAGAAGAAATATTTAAATATTACAATGAAACGAAGATTATACAAAGTTTTTAATAACTGATATTAAATTTATGTATTTATAATCTACTGGCTAAATTTCGTCATGATTTTTGAAAATATTCATTTATTACCTGTTATTATTTTAAATATCTGTGTATAATTAAAACTGAATAACTATAAGGTTAAGGAGAAAAACATGAACTTTCAATTACTAAAGGGAAAATTTACTCTAGAAGAGATAAAACAACTTAATCCACTAGTGTTGGCTTTGATAGGAGATGCTGTGTATGAGGTATTTATAAGAACCTATTTAGTGGAAAAAAATAGAGGACTTAATGTACATAAGGTTCATGTAAAAGCTGTATCTTATGTAAAAGCAAAAGCACAAAGTGAATATATGAAGATTATAATAGATGATTTAGACGATGATGAAATGGCTATTTTCAAAAGAGGAAGAAATTCTAAATCTCATACACCTAAAAATTCAGATGTAGCTGATTATAAATGGGCTACTGGTTTTGAAGCAGTTATAGGATATCTATATTTATGTGAAAAGGAAGAAAAACTTAATTATATATTAAGTAAAATAGTAAAATATGAGGAGGGTAAAAATGACTTTGAAAGTTAAATTAATTGAGCATACACCAAATCCAGAAAAGGTTATTGCGTCAGCAGCAAAGCTTTGTTATAGCTCTGTAGGTGTAGACGAAATATTAGAAGGATTAGATAAAGAAAAAACAGAAAACTTTTTAAGTATGCTTATGAATTATGGTCACTATTCTCCTATTGAGCATGTTAGTTTTACCTTTGCTATTGAAGGAGTGTCTAGAAGTTTAACTCATCAATTAGTACGCCATAGAGTTGCTTCATACTCACAACAAAGTCAAAGATATGTAAAATTGGATGCTTTTGAGTACATAATGCCACCATCAATAGAAAATAATTCTAAAGCTAAAGAAATATTTATAGAAGCTATGAAAAAGGACCAAGAGTATTACGATGAAATCGTAGAAATATTATTTGACCAAATTTATAATGAAAGCTTAGATAAATATATAAGGGAGAAGTCTTTAAATTCAGCATCAGAAGTTGAAGAGCGTATATTAAGAAAGCTGAAATCACAAGCGCAAAAAAAGGCTATTGAAGATGCTAGATATGTATTTCCAAATGCTTGTGAAACTAAAATTATTGTTACTATGAATGCAAGAGAACTTATGCATTTTTTTGCGCATAGATGCTGCAATAGAGCTCAATGGGAAATTAGAGACATGGCAGATGCAATGTTAAAAGAAGCAAAAAAAGTAGCTCCTATTTTATTTAAAAATGGAGGACCAAATTGTGTAAAGGAATCCTGTCCAGAAGGTACTATGACCTGCGGAGAAATTGTGGCAGTAAGGAAAAAATATTCTAATTTATAAACAGCTACATAAATTAAAACTATACTTTTGGATATAATTAAAGATAGCTTAAATTTAAATAGGTTTATGAAAGAGGTTGGACTATGAAAGAAAATAAAAAAAATAACAGTAGAGATAGAGTTAAAAAAGAATACAACAATAAAACTAATATGGGAAATGAAGAAATAATAAGAGAAGATATTATTGAAGGAAGAAATTCAGTAATTGAAGCTTTGAAATCTGATAGAACTATAGAACAGATATTAGTTGCTAAAGGCGATACTAAAGGTTCTATTAATGTGGTTTTAGCTTTGGCAAAGGAAAAAGGTATAGTTGTTAAAACTGTAGATCGTGCAAAACTTGATTCTATGTCTTTAACAGGAGCTCATCAGGGTGTAATAGCTAAAGTTACTGCTTATAAATATTATAATATAAAAGAAATTATTGATTATGCAAATTCAAAAAATGAAAAGCCTTTTTTGATTATACTGGATGAAATTGAAGACCCTCATAACTTTGGTTCAATTATAAGAACGGCAGAAGTTTGTGGAGCTCATGGAATTATAATTCCTAAAAGAAAAAATGTAGGGGTCACTCCTATTGTTTATAAAACTTCTGCAGGTGCTACAGAACATATGAGAATAGCTAAAGTTACGAATATTAACAGCGCTATAGATGAGTTAAAAGAATTAGGATTATGGATATATGGTGCTGATATGCATGGCGAGAATTGTTATGATGTGGACTTAAAGGGTGCAGTAGCGTTAGTTATAGGAAGTGAGGGAAAAGGTATATCAAAACTAACTAAAGAAAAATGTGATGTGCTAATGAAAATTCCTATGGTTGGTCAAATAACTTCGCTTAATGCGTCTGTAGCTGGCGGAATACTAATGTATGAGGTGTTGAAGCAAAAGTTGAAATAGACTTTTGCTAATATAATCTTGAGAAAAATATTTGTAGATGGCTACAATGTTATAAATAGTTGGCCAGAACTTAGAGTGATAAAGGATTATAGTTATGAATCCGCAAGGACAAAATTAATAGATATTATGATTAACTATTCTTCCTTTAAAGGATATAACATTATAATAGTTTTCGATGCTCATATGGTAAAAGGTAGTCTTCAAAAGAAAGAGAGGATTGGAAATATCACAGTAGTTTTTACGAAAGAGGGAGAAACAGCAGATTTATATATTGAAAAGACTGTGAACAATATAGGTAGAGCATCAGAGGTTTATGTAGTTACTTCTGATGCTATTGAACAACAAGTTACTTTTCAAAGGGGAGCCAATAGAATATCTTCGCTAGAGTTTTATCATACCGTTATGGAAGCCAATAAAAAGATTTCTAAAAAATATGAAAAAACTTATTCGCAGGATAGAAACTTATTTGAGGATATGATTGATAGTGAAATAGCTGAAAAGCTGGAAAAAATAAGGCGAAGCAAGTAATATAGCTTGACGCTTTAAAATAATAATGTATAATTTTAGTTAAGTCCAATATTCATTTTGGAGGGGATGCTTTTGGAGAAAAGGGTTGACAATGAGGATTTAAATTCCCAGTTTATGAACAAAACTGATGAGGAAGTTGTTGTTGAAGCTAGAAATGGGGACAATCGTGCTTTAGAATATTTGCTATGTAAATATCAAAATTTTGTAAAAGCTAAAGCTAAATCATATTTTTTAATTGGTGCAGATAAAGAAGATATATACCAAGAAGGTATGATTGGGTTATTTAAAGCTATTAGAGATTTTAGAACAGATAAGTTAGCATCCTTTAAGGCTTTTGCGGAACTTTGTGTTACAAGGCAAATAATAACGGCGGTTAAAACTGCCACACGTCAAAAACATATTCCACTAAATACATATGTATCACTAAACAAACCTATATATGATGAAGAATCAGATAGAACACTTCTAGACATAATATCAGGGGTTAAGGTATCTGATCCAGAAGAATTAGTAATAAGTAGAGAAGAGGTAGAAAGTATTGAAAATGAGATAGGTGAAGTGCTATCAGATCTAGAGATGGAAGTGCTCATGTCTTATTTAGATGGTAAATCTTATCAAGAAATTGCTTGTGACTTAGACAGACATGCTAAGTCTATTGATAACGCTCTACAAAGAGTTAAAAGAAAATTGGAAAAATGCTTAGATAAAAGAAAGTAATAGCGTTGACATAAAAGGATATATATAGTATAATGAGTAACTGATATATAGTATTTAAGTATATATTTAACATTTGTTATGATGCGATTTTTTTATAAATCTACATCATATTTTAATGCCCATATAGCTCAGTAGGTAGAGCGTCACCTTGGTAAGGTGGAGGTCACCGGTTCAATCCCGGTTATGGGCTCCAAACTTGCTTAAGGAAATGCAACACACCAGGGTGAGTTTATAGGAGTAAATTAATTAATTATTTATTCATAATAATT
>NZ_DKLM01000072.1:18314-26144 GCF_002455975.1 Clostridium sp. UBA6640 | reverse complement strand
TCATGTATAAGTTAAATTTTTATTGTGGAACCATATACTTAAGGCATCTTCAAAAAAATAATTTATAAGGAGTGTTTTATATGAAGGTGGTAGCACAACCTATTGATATGGTTGCATGGTTTGATAGTGACGGGGAAATACATCCTGTAAAATTTAGAGTTGTCAATGAAACTACAGAAGTAGTAAAAATAAATAAAGTGATATATAGGGAAAAAGAGAAGCTAGCAGGAAATCTAATGATAATATTTAGGTGCCAAAGTAATATTAATAATAGGGAAAAGATTTATGAGATTAAATATGACCTAAACAGTTGTAAGTGGATATTATTTAAAATATGATTACATAACTGTAAATAATAAGTTAATAGAGAAAAGAATATATTTATATAAATTTTTTATTTTACAGTAGCTTACTATTATTGTAAAATAAAAAAAGTTGTATGGATATTATCTTAACTGTAGGTTTAAATAGGGTGTGCTTTGGGTAGTATGCCCTTAATTCATAGTCATATTATATTGCTTATATGTTATGAATAATTACCAGATAAGTTGCATAATATTACAGTTGATTTGATTATACAGATTATGAAATGTAACAACTTTATAAACTTTTAGAGATTAATTCATAGAAACATAAAAAATAAATTAACGAATAAGGGTTGGTTGTTGGCAATTTATGTATTACCATTATATAAAGAGATTGAATATTCTGGAAAATAAGGAGGAAAATATGATTGATTTAAAGAAAAAACCTCAAACAGCATCAAGGGTATTACGATTTATTATTCCTTCATTAATAGGTGTAGTATTATTTATGATACCAATTCCTTTTAATGGCGAGATAACAATTCCAGTTGCACTACTATCTAATTCGATAATTACTATCTTAGAAGAAAATTTACCAGCAATTACAGCTACAATAATATGTATAAGCACTATATGTACCATAATTACTAAAATAGTAAAGCCTAGATTTGTAATAGAGAATAAATATTTAAACTCATTATTTAATATAACTCCACTGTGGTTATGTGCAAGAGTTATTGGTATGGTATTTGTAATTTTAGCGTTATTTCAAGTAGGACCTCAATGGATTTGGTCAGATGATACAGGAGGAATGCTTTTAACAGGTTTATTACCAGTTTTATTCGCAGTTTTTCTTTTTGCAGGTATGCTTTTGCCACTACTTTTAAACTTTGGGCTATTGGAATTTTTCGGAACATTATTAACCAAAATTATGAGACCTGTATTCAAATTACCAGGCCGATCTTCAATAGATTGTATCACTTCTTGGCTTGGTGATGGAACAATAGGAGTTTTATTAACAAGTAAACAATATGAAGAGGGATATTATACAAAACGTGAAGCAGCAGTAATAGGTACTACCTTCTCAGCAGTTTCAATTACCTTTAGTCTTGTTGTACTCCAAACAGTACAGCTAGAGCAATATTTTGTTCCATATTATCTAACAATTTGTTTAGCAGGAGTTCTTGCAGCAATTATATCTCCAAGAATACCACCTCTATCAAGAAAAGAAGATACCTATTATGTTGAACCTAAAGATGCTGGAGAAGTAATTCCGGAGGGGTTTACTAGAACAAAGTGGGGATTTCATCAAGCTCTTGAAAGAGCAGAAAAGAATACCAGTATTAAAGATTTCTTATTGGAAGGTGTAAAAAATGTTTTAGATATGTGGTTAGGGGTTATTCCAATTGTTATGGCAATTGGAACATTGGCATTAATTGTAGCTGAATTTACCCCTGTATTTAAATTTTTAGGAATGCCATTTTACCCAATACTAAAATTACTGCAAGTACCTGAAGCATTAGCAGCCTCCCAAACCTTTATAGTTGGCTTCGCAGATATGTTTTTACCATCAATTATAGGAAGTACCATCGAAAGTGAGTTAACCAGATTTGTTATAGCCGCTGTTTCTGTAACACAGCTTATATATATGTCAGAGGTTGGAGGGTTATTAATAGGTTCAAAAATTCCGGTTTCAATTAAGGAGTTGTTTATAATATTTATTCAACGTACTCTAATAACCTTGCCTATAATTGTTTTAGTAGCTCATATAATTTTCTAGAAATTATTATATTTTATATAATAATTAAAATATAATTAGCAAGGATGTAAGATTATTTTTTATACTTTCCTTATAGACTTCACTGATAGTATAACTATTAGTGAAGTCTATTTGTTTATTACTAGTTGCTTTATATTTGAAAAAATTGGAATACTTAAATGGAAAAAATATTTTTATATTAAAAATTAAAATAGAAATATAGTTAAAATGTTTGAAAAACTTTATGAATTTTAAAATAGCTATTGACTTTAGAGATAACTGTGATATATTAACTATAATATTTATAGAATTATTAGCTCGTATAAGTTTAATGATAGGGATTAAATGTTTCTACTTGGTGACCTTAAATTACCAGACTATGGGCTTTAATAGACTTGAAGTTATAGAGTGATATTTATAATTTCAATTTGTTTTATAATTTTTAAATTTAGAGATTATAAAAAATAACCCCTATGAAAGTAAGGGGTCATTTTTTGTTAAAGGAGAATGATATATGAAATTATTAAAAGATAAAATTTTATCTGCAGGAAACCTTATCGGAAAAGATGTAGTAAAAGTTGATAATTTTTTAAACCATCAAATCGATATAGAATTATTTAATGAAATGGGAAAAGAATTTCAGAAAAGGTTTAAAAATAAAGAAATAAATAAAATATTAACTGTAGAGGCATCAGGAATAGGTATAGCTTGCATAGTAGCACAGTATTTTAATAATTGCCCTGTAGTTTTTGCAAAAAAACATGAAGCTGTGAATATGGATATGGATACATATGAAAGTGAAGTTTATTCTTTCACAAAGAAGAAATCATATAAGGTAAGGGTTACTAAGAAATTTATAAATGAAGGAGATAAAATTTTAATAATAGATGATTTTTTAGCTAATGGACAAGCGGTTCTAGGACTTGTTAATATAGTGAAGCAAGGAAGTGGAGAAGTAGCCGGTGTTGGTATTGCTATTGAGAAATCATTTCAAGAAGGAAGAGGAAAGGTAGAAGATCTTGGAATACAAGTAGAATCATTAGCTAGAATAAAAGGTTTTGAAAACAATACAATAATATTTTATGAATAATAAAAGGAAGCTATGAGTGACTTAGATGGAAGTCATCATAGCTTTTAATTATAAGGAGAATTTTTATAGGTATGCACTTACAGTACTATTATATTAATGCATGACAAAATGTGTTACACTATATCATCAGTTATGTCCAATTTACAATGGAAAATCCATAATTATGATTAGATTAAATAGCTTTAGTTAAGATATTGAAAATATTAAAAGGATTTTAATTAGTTATATTATTTTAATATGCTTAAAATAAAAAAATAGAGGGAAATACTAATAGAAGACTATTTTAAATAAGGAGAGAATAATTATGAATAGAGATTTTTTTATAAATTTTGAAAAGCATTTATTAGAAGATGAAAAACCATCTACTTACTTTAATGATTTAGTTAATAATAATTTATTTCCTAAAGAGTATCCCTTTAATATGTTAAGTGATTTGATATATACAGAACAATCTAAAGAACATCATCCTGAAGGATCAGTATGGAATCATACTATGCTTGTTATAGATGAAGCCGCAAAAAGAAGAAATAAAAGTGAAGATAAAAGAATATTTATGTGGGCTGCACTACTTCATGATATAGGAAAAGCTCCTACTACTAAAATAAGAAAAGGAAGAATCACATCCTATGATCATGATAAGGTAGGAGCCGAAATGGCTGAGGAATTTTTGAACTGCTTTAGTGAAGATAAAGATTTTATAGAAAAAGTGAGAATATTAGTAAGATACCATATGCATATATTATTTGTAGTTAAAAAGCTTCCTTTTAGTGACTTAGAAAATATGGTGAAAGAGGCATCGATAGATGAACTTGGGCTTTTGGGTATAAGTGACAGATTAGGTAGAGGTAATAATAATAAGGAACTCATTGAAAAAGAAGAAAATAATGTTAAAATGTTTTTAGAGTTAAGTAAAAAGTACAAGTTAGAACACAGTTAGAGTTTTTAGAAGGGAAGTTAGTATAGGTGAAAAATAAGATTTTAAAAATATTAAAAGATAATAAAAATCAATTTATCTCTGGAGAAAATTTAAGTAAAGATTTCGGAATCACACGGGCAGCTATTTGGAAATATATGAATGCTTTAAAAGAAGAGGGATATGAAATTACTTCTATATCTAAAAAAGGATATAAACTTGTCAGCTCACCAGATATATTAAGGTATGAAGAAGTAGAAGAATATCTACAAACTAAATATATAGGAAGAAATATTCGTCATTATAATACTATTGATTCAACTAATAAAGCAGCAAAGTCTTTAGCTATGGAAGATATAGAAGAAGGTACAGTTATTGTAAGTGAAGAGCAGACCAGTGGTAGAGGAAGGCTGGGAAGAAGTTGGATATCACCTAAAAGCTCAGGGATATGGATGAGTATTATACTAAAGCCTGATATAAATCCTATGATGGCTTCAAGGGTTACATTAATAGGTGCAGCAGCAGTTCATAAAGCTTTAGAAGAAATCGGAATAGATGCTAAAATTAAATGGCCTAACGATATAGTATTAAACAATAAAAAGCTTTGTGGAATTTTAACAGAAATGAATGGAGAGATGGATAAAGTTAATTATATTGTTATGGGTATAGGATTAAACGCAAATGTAGATGAAGAAGATTTTTCAGAGGAATTAAAAAATATGGCTACATCTATAAAAATAGAGAAGAATGAGCAAATAAATAGAAAAGAATTATTTGCGAAGATATTAAATAATTTTGAAATCTTATATGATGAATTTAAAAATCATGGAAATATAGAATCTACAGTAGATATATGTAGAAAAAATTCTTTATTATTAGGCAAAGAAGTAAGGGTAATCAATGGAAATAAAATAATTATTGTAAAAGCTTTAGATTTAGATGAGGATGGAGAATTGTTAGTAGAGTATGAAGATAAAAGTAAAGGTAAAATAATATCAGGAGAAGTATCTGTAAGAGGACTTTATGGGTATGTTTAAACAATAATTATCACATTTAAAAAGCAATTGCTAACATAGATAAATTACCTAAAAAATTAATATATATCTAATAGCTATATCCTTAGATATTTTTAATTCACAACTCACAATTGTAAATATTTTTTAGCAGAAGCTGAGAAATTTAAAATTGATTCTTTTTAAATCATCTAGTTATTTTTTATAAAAAACCTCAATTGTGAATTGTGAATTGTTTTAAGGTATGAATTTAATAGTTCCTAATTATAAATAATTTATGCAATTAAGAAATATATATAATTTTTATCCTTAAATTTTAAAGTTTATAGTTTTCGTTAGCTCTTTATAGCTGGTATTATTTTAACCGCTAGTAGTGAGGAAAATAAAATTTTCAAACAGTCACCAGGTAAAAATATTAAACAACCAGCTTTTAATGCACCTATAAAAGTCATAGATACTTTATTAATTCTAGTTAATATAAGGTACATATATGGTACTCCCAATAAATAAACTAGTATTACGCCTAATGTACAAGTCAGTAATACATTAAAAAGTGAAATTTTCTTTTTTGTTGTAAAGTTTTTACATAATGTACCTACAACAAATGCACATACAATATAACCTATTAAAAATCCGAAGGTAGGGGAAAATATTATGCCTACACCACTTTTTCCACCTGCAAAGATAGGAAGACCTATAAGTCCTAGAGCTACATAAACTATTTGGGATAATGCACCTAAATTACCTCCTAGTAAAATGCCAGATAAAAGAGTAAATAATAATTGCAAGGTTATAGGCACAGCACCTAAGGAAATAGTAATAAAAGCACCTACTGCAGTTAAAGCAGCAAATAATGATACAAGTATAAAATCTTTAGTTCTAATTTTCATGGAAGTCCTCCTAAAAAATTATTGTAAATACAATAAATAAAATTAGTTTACAATAATATATTAGGGGATTTTAAATAAATAGTCAACAAAAAAACATATATAGGTTTACAATACTAAGAATAAAACCTAATATTTGCATTTATGCCGTCAGGTAGCAGTTCTAAAATTATATAAGAGTAGTATTTTTCCTTTCTTTTACTAGTAGGTGACCCAGGATTTATTATTAGTGTCTTATTTTTAGTTGTAACAAAAGGCTTATGACTATGTCCAAAAATAATTACATCTAAGCTATCATTTTTAAATATTTCATATACATTATCAAGGGTGCTTTTTTTAGAGCCATGTCCATGATACACTCCAATTTTATACTTATCTAAAGTTATAATTTGTTTTTCTTTTACCTTAGACCTAATTTCCCCTTTATCATTATTTCCATAGACACCAATAAATTTATGATATTTTTCAATATAGGGTATAACTTTATTACTAGTATAATCTCCAGCATGAATAACTAAATCAACATCTTTTAAGGATTTTGTTATTAACTTTTCAATTTTATCCATATGTTTGCGTACATGGGTATCTGAAATCACTGCTATTTTCATATTTTATCTCCACCTAAATGTAAATTGTTTACGTAAAGTTAAATAACATCAAAATTTAACTTATAAATTATTTATTTAAAAATGCAAAGGGTATGATAATTTTAAAATCATTAGATTTAAATAAATAGTTTTTTTCAAAGAGATATACAAGCTCTAATAATTTTTTAGAACTTGTATATAACCTTAAGAAAAACTATTAAAATATCGTATAAGTCTATCTTGATAATATTTACAAAAAATAAAGCTTTTGGATTTACTCTTCATAGTTCATTCTATTTTAAAATAGCATAATATGTTACCCTTATATGTAGATAAACTACTCTAAAATATAATGTATATATGAATATAAGTTACAGTTTGATACTTTAATCAATGGAGGAGTGAGAATGGACAATTGACAATTATGGTGGAAATTAGTTTTAATCAAACTAATTTCTTTAATAGATTTTTTAATAAAAGTGACTTTGTCACTTTTAAAAGGAATAGTTCAGAACTTCTCTTGAGAGAAGTGTCCATAATTGTCCATTGTCAATCGTNNAAGCTATGTACTGCATGTTTAAAATCCTCTCCATATTTGCCACTAAGATATCCTTTAAAGTATCCTTTTTCTTTTAAAATCTTTTGCATTTTATATACATCAGACCCAATCATACCAGGACGTAATTCTTTAAGTTCTCTAGTTGGGCCATCATGAATTATAACTGTAGTACCAATAGGAATATATCCATAGATTTTAGCTACATCTTTATTATGCATTCTTATACAACCATGAGAAGAGTTCCAGCCAATAGACCCTTCATCTTTATTTCCATGTATACCATATTTCCCCCAAGGAACGTTTAATCCCATCCATCTAGCACCAAAACCTCCTCCCCAAATTCCTTTATTAACTATTTTCCATGTGCCTATAGGGGATGGAGTAGAAGCTTTTCCGCCAGAACAGCTGAATTCTTCTACAAATACATCATTTCTAAATATATGCATCTTATTTGTAGTTAAATCTATTATGATAACATAAGGAGATTTATTAGAATTTTCGGTGGATAAGGCAAATATATTCTTAGGAATATTAATTATAATTGCTAATATTAATATAAAGACAAGAATTTTTTTGTTCATAAAATTAACTCCTCTATAATTTTAATAATCTAATTATATTTTATGAAGAAAAGCATTTTTTATTTAGAATAAAACTTTTATTTCAAATAGAATACTATCAGAATAGTATTTATGGGATTCCTTAATGAAAATTTAA
>NZ_DKLM01000072.1:4326-18283 GCF_002455975.1 Clostridium sp. UBA6640 | reverse complement strand
GTATATCTTAAGTTTTCACATTATATTTCAATAGTGTTAATGTTAAGATCAAGTAATGATCCTTAATAAAAGATTAGTTTTAGTAAAATTTTTTAAAATTATTCCTAATTGTAAATTCTAATTTGGGAAATTAGGGATTATATTCTATTTATATATTTGCCCTTTGTTCTATGAAATTATTTATGGTATGATTTATACACAGACATGGGGGAGAGAAGTAATGTTAATTTTCAATTTTTATTTAGTAACAGTAATGTTTAGTATATTGACGCTTATGCTTATATTTTATGCAATTAACCATAATGAAAAATTTTATGATAAAATCCTTAGAACAATGATGAGTAGTGATGATAATAAGGATAACTATAATAAGGATAGCAAGCTAGAAACTATTATTACTTCTTTAGTATCTGTATACTTTATGATACCTATAATAAATATAATAGCTTCTATAGCATTATTGAAAATGTTGTATAGTAAAAATGAAAAATAGGAGTTGCAGTAAAGTATTGCTGTAGCTTTTTTGTTTTATATATCCATTTTCATTATTATAAAAAATGCNNAATGCTTTGAAAGAACTTCTATTTATATGTTTATATTTGCTATAATTAAATTGGAAAACGTAATTTTACTCTATTTCTATTTAGAAATAGAATGTTTTTATAGAAAAATACTTCTGGAGGACAAGTATGAATGTAGAAGTTAAAAGTTATGAAATAAACCATAAAAATATAGAGACTAATGGTATAGGCCTTCAAAAGGAAAAATCTCTTCATAGAAGTTTAAAGAATATTTATTGTGGTGAATGCGGTAGAATGGAGGTTATGGTTGATGGATATATAGTAGATGTAGTAAAAGACAATATACTATATGAAATTCAAAGTAAAAATTTTTATAATATACAAAATAAACTGAAGGATTTACTTTCAAATAATAAAGTGGTTTTAGTCCATCCTATTGCTGCAGAAAAGACTATTATATTATTAAGTGAAGATGGACAAGTTATAAGTAAAAGAAAATCTCCTAAAAAGGGGAGAATTATAGACTTTTTTGATGAACTAGTATCTATACCGCATTTAGCTTTAGAAAAAAATTTGGAAATAGAAATTTTACTCACTAAAGAAAAAGAAATAAGAATTAAAGATGGTAAGGGAAGTTTTAGAAGAAAAGGAGTTAGTATAGGAGACAAACTATTAGTAGATATAGTAGATAAATATAAATTTAAAAGTGAAGAAGATTACTATAGTTTTTTACCTAAGAATTTACCTTCAAAGTTTACTAATAAGGAATTATCATTAGATTTAAATATACCAATTAATAAGATAAGAAAAATGACTTATAGTTTAAAGAAGATGGGGTTAATTGAAGAAGTAGGGAAAAGGGGAAGAGAGCTACTTTTTTCAAAATGTAAATAAGTATACTATCTTAAGAAATAACTTAAAACAATGGAGAGTTGACAATTAACGTGGAAATTAGTTCTTTACGAATTAATTTCTTAAATATATTTTTTACTAGCAATACAATTGCTAGTTTTTTTAGTGGCGGACATTGTTCGCCAACTTTTTACGTTGATGTATTAAATGACAAGAACAACTAGCCTACGTGCTAGTTATTTTATTTTGGGTTAAAAAATTGAAGGTCAAGAGCATTTCTGAATAATATTTATTTATTATTATATGAAAAAATAGTCATATGCTGACATAGTAAGGATTTGTTTAAAAATATCGAATTTTGTAGTATAATATTATTAAAATAAATGAAATCCTATGTTTTTGTTAATTAATAAACAATATTAATGGATAATTAATATTGAAATTTTATATAAATATAATTATACTAAAATTATAAAGATATAATAAAAATAAATAAGTGTATGGAGTGATTATATGGAGAAGCAAGTACTTTCAATTATTAAAGATAATACACTGACTTACGGAATGAAGGTTATATCTCTAGCTAAATTAGCTGAGAATAGCGTAAACATTTTAGATATAAGCGATGACATTAAAAAGTATATGGATGAGGGAATAATTTGTGATTTAGCTGAAGGAAATGCTCCTTATAGACCAAGATATATTGTTCCTAATTATGAGAAATTCATGGAAAATGGAAGTGAGTTTTTAAGAATAAAACCAGCTACAAATATTTGGGAAGCAACTCATAACTTATTAATGTTATACAAAAATGTACCGTCTGTGACAACTTTTCCTGTATATGTAGGAAATATTGACACCCTTTTAGAACCTTATATAAAAGATGAAGAAGAAGCGTATAATGCAATAAAATTATTTTTAATGCATATCGATAGAACTATAACAGATTCTTTCTGTCATGCTAATATTGGTCCCGTAGATACAAAAGCAGCAAGATTAATATTAAAAGCAGAAAGAGAACTTCAAAATTCAACACCAAATATAACTTTAAAGGTTAGTGATGAGACTTCTGAAGAACTTATGACAGAGGCTGTACAAACAGCATTATCTTGTGCAAAACCAAGTTTTGCAAATCATGAGATGTTCACAAAAGATCTTGGGAATTATGGTATAGCAAGTTGTTATAATGGATTAAAGATAGGTGGAGGAAGCTACACTTTAGTTAGATTAAACCTTGCCAAATTAGCACCTAAAGCTAAAGATGCAGAAGATTTTATAAATAATGTACTACCTTATGCAATGAAGCTTATGACAGATCTTATGGATGAAAGAGTAAGATTTATCGTAGAAGAAAGTGGTTTCTTTGAATCAAGTTTCTTAGTAAGAGAAGGATTATTATCAAAAGATAACTTTACTGCTATGTTTGGTATGGTAGGACTTGCAAATGCTGTTAACTGCTTTATAAATTCAGATAAACAAGAAGATAGATTTGGATATTCTGATTATGCAAATGATTTGGGAATGAAAATAATAGAAAAGATGCAAGAGATAGTTGATAATCACATTAATAAACACTGCTCAGCAAGTGATGGAAAATATCTTTTACATGCACAAGTTGGATTAGACAGTGATGAAGGTGTAGCACCAGGATGTAGAATTCCTATAAGCGAAGAACCAGAAATTTATGAGCATTTAATACAAAGTGCTCCATTCCATAAATTCTTCCCATCAGGAATAGGTGATATATTTAAATTTGATGAGATGTCTAAGAGAAATCCAAAAGCTATAATTGATGTTATAAAAGGAGCTTTTAAATTAAATCTTAGATATATATCTGTTTACTGTGAAGACTGTGATGTTATAAGAATTACAGGTTATTTAGTTAAGAAATCAGATATAGAAAAACTAGAAAGAAATCAACAAGTATTAAATGATACAGTTGTATTAGGTTATGGAGCTGCTAAAAACCAAAAAGTACTAGAGAGAAAATTAAGACATAATGAGTAAAACAGCTATAGTAAATAAAATAATACCTTTTAGTACAGTAGATGGAGAGGGAAATAGAACAGCCATATTTCTTCAAGGCTGTAACTATAACTGCCTCTATTGTCATAATCCTGAAACAATAAATCGCTGTATAAATTGCGGAAAATGCGTAAGCTATTGTGAACATGGTGCTCTTTCTATAATAGATGGAAAAGTCAATTATAATAGAGATAAATGTGTAAACTGTGATAGTTGTATTGCAGTTTGTGAACATAATAGTAGTCCTAAAGTTAGCGTTATGACTGTTCAGGATATATTAAAGGTATTAAATAAAACTAAATATTTTATATCTGGAATAACTGTATCTGGTGGAGAATGTACACTGCAAAGTGATTTTTTAATTGAGCTTTTTAGAGAGGTTAAAAAATTGGGATTAACTACATTTTTAGATACTAATGCTTCACTTCCTATATACGATAACCCTGAACTTTTAGAGGTTACTGATAAAGCTATGATAGATTTAAAAGCCTTTGATAGTGATGAAAATAAATATCTTACTGGTATGAAAAACGAAACTGTTATAGAAAACATAAATAAATTAGCCAAAATGGATAAAATTTATGAAATAAGAACAGTAGTAGTGCCAGAAGTTTTAAATAATGAACGCACTGTAGAAATGGGAAGTAAGCTTATAGCAGAATTAAATCCTAATATAATTTATAAACTTATAAAATATAGACCACTAGGTGTTAGAGAAGATTTAATTAAATCCTATACTCCATCTGATGAGTACATGGAAAATTTAAAAAATATAGCAATGAAAAATAATGTGAAAAATGTAGTGGTAGTTTAATATACAAAAAAACTCCTTTAGGCATAGCTTAAAGGAGTTTTTATTGGTTTATATAATATTGCAATAGAATATTAAAGTGATATAAATACTAGAATTTAGAAAGCTGCTCTAATAATAATTAAACAGTTACTTGAGGGTATCCCTCCAAAAGTTCATCAAGTTCTTTTGATGCTTCGTTAAAGGCTTGGAGTTTAGAAATCACTTCTTGAGCGTCAGAAGTTAGAGAATATTCACATACTGGGCAAGTTAGCCCATTGTCAACAATATTATCAAAGTTAGATTCCGTAATAGTTATTTCAGTATCGCATATACAAGCAATTTTAAAGCTTAATATTTTATTATACATAATAATTAATCCCCCTTTTTTGACGATATTTTACCATATAAGTGAAAATAAATCAAATAAAGGCAAAAGGAAATAGTTTAATATTATTAATAATAAATATTCTATATAAAAAATAAAGAACAGATAAAAATGCTATAATCAAATCTAAGAAATGTTTTTCTATTTATATTTCTTATATTAAAAATAGCAGAATTAAAGGGGGAGGGGTTATATGAAAATATATGGCAATATATCTATTAAGAATATCAATGATGATTATGCAATACAGCTTGTAGATATTTTAAACAATGATCACAGGTTAAAAAATGCTTTGAATTCAGAGGGAAGCAAAATATCTAAATTAGAGTTTATTGATTATAATAATCAATGGTGTAATAAAAATAACGCTGAAATATTTGCTATTGTTTTAAATGATATAGCTATAGGTACAATATCATTAAGTCATCAAAATATTAAAGAGCAAAAAGCACAAATAGGCTATTGGATTGGTAGTAAATATTGGGGCAATGGATATACAAGCTGTGCATTTTCTCAAGTATTAAATTTAGCGGGAGAAAAAGGAATAAAATATATATCTGCTACTATAAAAGATGATAATATTGCTTCTAAAAAGATTTGGGTAAAAAATGGAGCAAAAATAGAAACAAAAGATAAGAAATTAAATGTATTGCTAACTTTAGATGATATAATTTAATATAGGATAATAATTAATTTTTACAAAAGATGTTAGAAAAACTCAATGTTCTAACATTTTTTTATGTATATAACTTAAATTAATGACTTTTAAATTTATTGATTGAGATTCTTAAAAAGAATTTGTAAAGGAGATAGTATTGTTATGTCAGGAAATAAGAAAGATATTAATTTTGTAATATTAACTATAGCATTATTTATAGGACTTTATGTAAATGAAAGTATAGATATCATTAATATAAATAGTACTGTGAAAGATTTTATAGTAGTATTTAGTATTACAGTAATCTTATATAATATAAGTATATATCCATATTATTACATTAAAAATCTTAAAGAGAAATCTAAATCAAATAACATAAAAAAATAAAATTAAAATATATGGGAAATGCTCCTTTAAGAGTGGTATTCAGGAAATATATATAAATAGATAGAACTCTTAAATCTAGAGTTTCTACCTGCTTTAAGATTAATGATAAGCTAAAGCCATGAATTCTAATTAAGTTCATGGCTTTTCATTTTTAGAATTTAGACGGTAAAAAAAGAATTTACTATAATTATATCCGCTTTATCTTTCTATATTTAAACTGTACTTATATTTTAAAAGTATAATTTATTCATATCTAGAGTACTGCCATCCCTTGTGCACCAATTCGCGGTAATCTTGTATCTTGGAATATTTGTAATAGAACTAAATGTCCATCTTCCTCAATTTCAAATACACTGATTGAGCCTTCACCACCATTTAAAACATAAAAGTTCTGACCACATCTGTCTATTGCGCTATCAATTGGAGAGCCTGTTCTATTAGGTGTACTTGGTATAGTTTCAACAACAGTCAAAGTTCCATCATGATTAATACGATAGCGACTTATTGTACCGCTGCCAGCGTTAGAGGTATAAGCATGACCCTCATCAGGAGTAACTGAAACCCAACAAGTTGCTGATTGATTATTTAGAACAGAACCACTAATAACATTAAGAATACCATTATTTGTAACATTGTAGGATGATAATGCATTTGTAGTTACCTCAGTAACTACCAAAAGATTATTATTGAGATAAGCCGAGCCAAAAGGACCTACACCATTAGAAGGATTTACAATTGGGCCTTCTAAGCTTCCATCGCGGTTTACTTCATAAACGCTGAGATTATTGGTTACTCCTTCGCTTACAACAAGTTTATCACCGCAAGCACTTGAAACAATACATTTTGATTGAGCATTATCTGAACTTAATGGTCTTTGAGATCCACTTATAATACTAAGGTGTCCATCTGATCCAATGTGAAATCCAGTAACATTTGCAGGAATTTGAGGAGGATTACCGGAATTAGTTACATAAAGATTATGCCTATTTACAGTTAAGCTGTTAGGGAAAACCCCACCAGATGGTACTACAGAAACAAGAATAAGACCCCATTCAGATATACAAAAGCTACTTATACTATTGCTGCCAGCGTTAACTACAAAGAGAAATCTACCATCAGATGATATAGCAATTGACCCTTGAGATCCTAGGGGGTCTACTTGTTGTGCCCCTGTCCCATTTCCCCCTGTTCTATAAACTTCTGGACAAGATAGAGTTCCCATACTATCCCTCATAAAGGTAACAACACTGTTATCTAATTCATTGGTCATAGAAAATACCATACTAAAGCAATTATCTTCATTATGAAACATTTTATCAATCTCCTTTAAATTATAGTTTAACTTTAAATTTAACTATAATTTATTATATGAACTGCTTATAAAAAGGTATGCTATTAATCAAAAGATTTAAAAGAATCTACAAAGTTGGGTGTTTTAACAGTAGAAAAGTTTAAGAGCATTACAGAAATGGATTATATTACAGAATAAATTAAATTTTAAAGGCAAGATAACGGACCATAGAATCTCTTTATTTTGCTCATTTTACAAAAGATAAGAGAGCTAGAAGAGATACAAATGATAATTATAACGAATTAAATAATGTTCTTTGAAGGCTAAATAATACGGTACTAAAAATATCTATAATCCTATTTGGTAAATATATGAATATTTGGTAATATATAGTATGATGCTCTTAAAATTAATTCTACATTATAATTTTAGAAGAGATAATATTTAAAAAGTTTTGAGTTATATTCAAAAAAGTAAATTAAGTGCGTAGATAGTGAGGCTATAAATATATTAAATAAAATATGGGGTGCTTTTGATTATGAAAAAATAGCCTAACAGATCGATTAAATAACAAAGGAGATTTTATATGAGAAAATTAGTGAATTCAAAATTCAAGGTAAATAAGTTTAAAATTGCTATATTTATGTTGCTTGCGGTCTTTTCTCTTATTGACTGTGGAAAGGCAGTAGCTCAATCACCTGTAAACACGAAGTCTGATGTACAATATAATTCGGCATTTTCACAACTTGAAAGTAATTATGGTGCTAAACTTGGTGTATATGCTTTTGATACAGAGACGAATAAAGAAGTTATATATCGTGCTGATGAGAGGTTTGCTTACTGTTCTACTTTCAAAGCTTTAGCCGCTGGTGCTGTTTTAAAACAAGATTCATTAGAGCAGCTTAAGAAAGTAGTTAAATATAACAAAGAAGATATTGTCCCTTATTCTCCAATTACAGAAGATAACGTTGATAAAGGCATGACCATTGAAGAACTTTGCATTGCAGCAGTACGTTTTAGTGATAATACAGCTGCAAATCTTTTATTTGATCATATANNGGCAACTAATTTGCAAGCATACACGACTGGAGATATATTAACAGATGATAAGAAAAAAATTCTTATTGATTGGATGACAGGAAATGCAACAGGTAATACGCTAATTCGTGCAGGAGCACCAGAGGGCTGGGTAGTTGCTGACAAAAGCGGAACTGGTTTTTACGGAACAAGAAATGATATTGCAATAGTAATGCCGCCCAACAAAAAACCTATAATTATTGCAATATTGTCAACTCATGATACAAAAGATGCTAAGAATGATGACAAACTAATTGCTCAAGCTGCTAAAATTGTATTCGATTCTTTTACCACAACTAAAAGTAATAATTAAATTTTAACAAAAATAGTATCTACCCTTTTTTTCTAACGTAATTGTTAGAAAGAAAGGGTAGATTTTAGGAAAATTTTTAAAAAAGAATATTCCTAAAATGGTCAAAATAGTTGCAATTACGTAATTTGTAGTATAATATAGGATTATAAAAAACGTTAATGACAGTTCGTAAGCCTCCTGTCTTTAAATAAAACTACGGCAGCAATCTTTTTAATCCTAGTATTTTATTAGGATTATTAGAGTTATCTCAAAAGAGTAGAAACGCTGTCCTAAGGGCAGCGTTATTTTATTTTTTAAAACATATTACATTAAAATTCTGAAGAAATTAAACAATTGACAACTTTAAATTAACTATTAAATTTGATTTATATTAAAAGTAAAGATATAATTTTTATTTTGGGAAAATTAAGTTAAAAAGTTTGATTATATAATAAAGTTTATAATATAATATTAGAATTTGTGAATTGTAAAATGAAAAGTTGGGAATATTATTTGTAAAGTAAATAGAGATATAAGAAGTTATTAATAAATAGCTTTATTAGTGTTGCGCCGCAGTTAAGTTTGATGTTAAAAAGGCTTTGGAATTATTTAATATTTTTTAGGAGGAAAAAATTATGGATACTAAAAAACTATTAAAGGTTTCATTGGTGGCAGCAATATATGCAGTTATTACATATGTTTTAGCACCGATATCCTTTGGAGCAGTACAGTTTAGATTATCAGAAGTAATGACTTTATTGGCCTTTGTAGATCCTTTATATGTACCAGCACTTACTTTAGGATGTGCTATTGCTAATCTTTTCAGCCCTGCTGGTGTTATAGATGTAATTGTAGGAACTGCAGCAACCTTTATAGCAACTTTTGCTATGAGCAAAAGTAAAAATATTATTATAGCATCATTATATCCTACAATAATAAACGCGGTAATGATAGGTGCTATGCTTTATTACGCTTTCAATTTGCCATTAGTTTTATCTGCACTTCAAGTTGGAGCAGGTGAGTTTGTGGTGGTAACATTGATAGGAGTACCTATATTTAAATTATTATCAAGAGATAAAAATTTAAAAAATATGCTAAAAATTAGCGAATAAAATTTTATAGTAAATTATTACGAAATATTGTATATAATATAAAGTATATAGAGATATATCAGTTCAAAATTCACATTTCACAATCATGGAAATTTCTCAGTAGTAACTGAGAAATTTAAAATTGATTAACTGTAGCGGTGAATAGTGTTCGCNNCATATATTATTGAATAAATATTGGCCTAGAATATGTATTGATAATTAAAAGAATTTGACAATTAGATTTTAAAGTTATATAATAATCAATAATATTTATAAATAGTGAAAATTAAAGGCAATGAAGAGAAGAGTAGATATAAGAGGTAATTTAAGCGAGTTGACGGTGGTGAGAGGTCAATATGAAACTTATGTTAAAGAACATCTCAGAGCTTCTAACCGAAATTGTTATGAAAGTAGGCTTAGACGGAATTAAACCGTTATAAATTAAACAGTATCGATGATAATCTGTACTGTAAAGAGGTCATTTTATGACAATTTGGGTGGTACCGCGGAATAGTTAACCTTTCGTCCCTATTAGGGATGAAGGGTTTTTTTATATTTATATGAATTTTTAAAGGAGGAAAACTTTATGGAAAAAATATTAGTAAAACAAATTTACAGAGAAAAAGAAAAATATAGTGATCAAATGATCTCTATCAGTGGTTGGATTAGAACTTTAAGAGCTTCTAAAAACTTTGGTTTCATAGAAATAAATGACGGAAGTTTCTTTAAAAATATCCAAGTAGTATTTGAGGAAGAGTTAGAGAATTTTGCAGAAGTGTCAAAGCTTAGCATAAGTTCTTCGCTTACTATAGAAGGAAAGCTTGTATTAACTCCAGAAGCTAAACAACCTTTTGAATTAAAGGCTACTAAAATTGTTGTAGAAGGGGAATCATCCTCAGAATATCCATTACAAAAGAAAAGACATAGTTTTGAGTTCTTAAGAACTATTGCACACTTAAGACCAAGAAGTAATGCCTTTTCAGCAGTATTTAGAGTACGTTCATTAACTGCTTATGCTATTCATAAGTTTTTCCAAGAAAGAGGATTTGTTTATACTCACACCCCAATAATCACAGGAAGTGATGCTGAAGGTGCAGGAGAAATGTTTAATGTTACAACTCTAGACTTAAACAACGTTCCTAAAAATGAAGATGGAACAATAAACTTTGGAGAAGACTTCTTTCAAAAACAAACTAACTTAACAGTTAGTGGTCAATTAGAAGCAGAAGCTTATGCCTTAGCGTTTAGAAATGTTTATACTTTTGGACCAACTTTTAGAGCAGAAAACTCAAACACTGCTAGACATGCTGCTGAGTTCTGGATGGTAGAACCTGAAATAGCTTTTGCAGATCTTAAAGATGATATGGAACTTGCAGAAGATATGATAAAATATATCATAAACTTTGTGATGGAAAATGCTCCAGAGGAAATGGAATTCTTCAACAGCTTTATAGATAAAGGATTAAAAGCGAGACTGGAGAATGTAGTAAATTCTGACTTTGCTCGTATAACTTATACTGAGGCTGTAGAATTATTAAAGAAAGCAGATAAAGAATTCCAATATAAAGTAGAGTGGGGCGCTGATTTACAAACAGAGCATGAAAGATATATTACAGAAGAAGTATTTAAAAAGCCAGTATTTGTTACTGACTATCCAAAGGAAATTAAATCCTTCTATATGAGAGTAAATGATGACAATAAAACTGTTGCAGCAATGGACTTATTAGTTCCAGGTATAGGTGAAATCATAGGAGGAAGCCAAAGAGAAGAAAGACTAGATATCCTTGAAAAGAGAATGGAAGAACTAGGTCTTAATAAAGAAGAGTACTGGTGGTATTTAGAGCTAAGAAAATACGGTGGAACAAAACATGCAGGTTTTGGATTAGGATTTGAAAGAATGATAATGTATGTAACTGGTGTAAGCAACATCAGAGACGTTATACCTTTCCCAAGAACTACAGGAACTGCTGAATTTTAATAAAATTTCAATATATAAGGGACAAAACATATGTTTTGTCCCTTATATTAAACTTAAAATACTAATTTTTAATAGAATTTATGAACAATAGTTTCATTGTTTTAATTTAATGCATTTAATAAAGCATTAAAACTATCTTGTTTTATATCTCCACCGACTTTATACATTTTACTGAATTTTTTATTTTTAATTGTGTTTTCTTGTTCTTTGGCTAAATTATTGCCAAGTATAATTATAGGTGAATTGTTTTTTGATGCTAAAGGCCCAGCAGTTAAAGCATCTATTAATGGATTGCTTTTTGTTACAAATAGAGAATCATAATTTAAATCTGGATAGAATTTTTGCAGTACTTTTGCATTAGTTTCTTCTCTATTAGCACCATTAAGTCTATTATTTAAAACATCATTCGAGGTTATAGAATTTACTTTATTTATAACATCATCGGATATAACACCATTTCCACCTATAAAATAAGAATCTTTTATACTTTTGTCTTTTAACCAATTGTAGATATTAGTTGGTAAAGTATTTTTTTCTGTTAATATAATTGGCTGTTTGTCTGAACCAGCCTTTGAAGCAATAGATAGTGCATCAGCTTCTCCATTGCCACCAGCAATATATACCTTGTCTATAGATACATATTTTGATATTTCATCAGCGACGTTAAGGGAAGTTTCATATCTATTTATTCCACCAATTCTATTTAGTTTACAATTTGGTAGAATTGATTGAATATACTTATATACTGTATTATCTACGACACCATCTCCGCCGACAATTATAATATTATTAGGCTTTAACCTTTTTAACTCATTTTCAGTTGAGCTAGGTATATTATTTTTATTGGTTAATAAAATAGGTGCATCTTTAATTGAAGCTAGTGGTGTAGATGTAACTCCATCAATTATTGAGTTTGCACTTGTTATAATTACAGTATCTGCTCCAGCTGACCATCCTTCTTTGCTGATTGATACAGCAGTATCAAATCTATTATTACCTTGAAGTGATTTAACGGGTATTGAAGATGTAGCAATATTACTCAAATATGCAGTGGATACATATCCAATGCCATTACTATAATTAATTTTTGACCAGCCATTACTTTCAGATAACACTTCTACTTTAGCACCTTTATTTAAAGAGCCAATTACAGAATAAGTTGTTCCAGGGCCACTCCTTACATTTAGAGAATCTGTATTAACTATTTGTATTTTTTGTACAGGGTCTGGATTAGGTTCTGAATTTGTGTAAAGTGATTTTATATCGTTTTGAAGTTGTTGATTATTTATGATATCTCTAGCTGAAAAATACATACTACCTTTAATTTCTTTGTATTTTCTATTTAAAGTTATTTGTTGTTTTATTTCTTTAGCTATATTAAGACTGTCACTTCCACCTTGTCTATAGACACCTTGTCCTATATATAAATCTACATTAGTATTTGCTACTTCATTTGACCACCATGAAACTAGTTTTGAATAATCTGCTAGGTCAAATCCAATTGTCCAATATATTTGAGGGACAATATAGTCAATAAGACCCCTTTGTATCCAAGCTCTTGAATCAGCGTAACTGCTTGAATAGCTTTCATTTCCCTTTGTGTCTGAACCAGTTGGATCATTAGCTTTATTTCTCCAAATTCCACTTGGACTTACACCAAATGCAACTTTAGGTTTTACGCTTTTTATAGCGGATTTTACATCACTTAATAACAGATTTACGTTTTCTCTTCTCCAATCATTTTTGTTTTTTCCATTGCCGTATTTATTATAAGTAGCATCATCATTCATTCCATCTCTGTAGAAATAATCATCAAAGTGTATTCCATCTACATCATATTTTTTTACTACTTCTAATACTGTATCTACTATATGCTTTCTAGCTTCAGGTAGTCCTGGATTATACATCAATGCATCATAAGCACCATTTTTATATTTTATCACCCAATTAGGATGTAATCTTGCAGGATGAGTAGATGCTAATGAATTAAGGTCAGTAGAATCAGTTGTTACCCTATATGGATTAAACCATGCATGAAAATACATACCTCTTTTATGTGCTTCATCTATTAAGAATGGAAGTGGATCATATCCAGGATCTTTTCCTTGACTTCCAGTTAAATATTCTGACCATGGGTTTATAGAGGATGAATATATAGCGTCTCCCTTAGGTCTTACTTGAACAACAACAGTATTTATGCCAATGTTTTTTAGCTTGTCCAATAATTTTATATATTCTTGTTTTTGGGCAGATTCATTATTCCTTGTACTAGGCCAGTCAATATTATAAACTGTTGATATCCATACTGCCCTCATTTCCTTAGTATCATTTGCTGCAAACACTTCCATATTAAAGCTTGAAAGTATTATACATAGTGATAAAAATATTACCTTTAACTTATTCATTTTACACCTCCAATAGTAATTATAGGGATACAATGTGAAAACTTAATATATACTCTGGAAAACAATTTTTATAAAAAATAGTTTAAATCCTTAGAAATTAAGGATTAATAGTTAAGAATGAAGGATTAAAGATGAAATTCACTAAATGTGAATTTCTTAAAATAAAATTTATTCTCAAAAAACTTCAAAGGTCTTAACCATG
>NZ_DKLM01000072.1:0-4288 GCF_002455975.1 Clostridium sp. UBA6640 | reverse complement strand
TTTTTCATTAAGAAACCCTATATATAGATATATCAAATAGAGCTATTCTGTAAATAAAGCGAAGTAAAATAGTTACTTTACATAACTATATCGTAGAGAATTTAATTAAATTAAAATAAAACATAGATAAGATATTAAAAAACTATATTATTAAATACCTAAATTATAAATTTAAAGTTTATAATTATATTCAAAACTAATTAAGGAAATTAGTTAAATTAAAACTAATTTCCTTCATAAACTTCGCTGTATAATTAATATGTATGTAAGTCACTTAGTTTCAATTTTCAATTGATTAAAGTTGTAGAGATAAATACTTAATAACATAAACTGCTAAACTTATGTTAGATGTTTAGATATTTTATCCATGTACTAATTATTATGTAAAATAATATAAAATTTTACTTGATATATCTACATATTTAAATAGTACAATGAAAAATTGCAAATTTCAACCAAAATATAGAGAGTATTACAACTCACATTACATGATTATTTGTTTGATACTTGTTTATTTAGGGGTTTTTGTCTTAAATTATTTAAAAAGTTTTTATTTTGTAATAATTGCCTGTAAAAATGTAGTATAATAATTATTAAGTAACTTATACTAATCTATGTAATTGGAGGAAGGAAATATGTATAATTATAAATCTATTCAGATGCCGTTATTAAATGTTGATGGCTTCAATGATTTTATATACAAAGAATACAAACCTTCCGAAGAACTTACACCTTATATATGTTGTTATTGGTACTTAAAAACTAGTAAAGACATAGATGGAGATTATTGTATAAGAGTATTGCCAGATGGATGTATCAATTTAGTATTTAGTAACTACAATAGACCTTTTGATGATAATAGTTTATTAATAGGATTAAATAAGAGACCATCTTGCTTTACAATAAAAAATCATAGGGAACTTTTTGGGATAAGGCTCTACCCTGGTACTAGTGGGCTAATTTTTAATTGCCCAGCAAATGAATTTCTAGATAAAACAATACCGCTAAAATATTTTTGGGGAGATATCTTATTGAAGATTAATGATGAATTATCTAAAAAAATATTTATTTATGATAAGATAGAATTAATTGAGGATTATATAAAAAATTTAGTTATAAATAAAATAAATCTTAGATTGGATCCAATAGTTCAAAATTCTTTAAATTATATTTATGATGCTAAAGGACAAGTATCTGTTAATGAGATTGCCAATAATCTAAATATTAGTAGCAAATCCTTATTTCGTAAATATAATAATTGGATAGGAATAAGCCCAANNCAGAGCCCAAAATTATTTTGCAGGATAGTAAGATTTCAAAATACTTTAAAGGATATTACATCTTTAAAGGAAGTGCCTCTTTGTGAAGTGGCTTTAGAAAATGGATATTATGATCAACCACATTTTATTAAAGAATTTAAAGAGTTTTATGGCAATTGCCCATCAGAGCTCTTTAATAAATATAATTAGGTCTTTTTTTTACAATACAAAATATTATCTTTTATGATATAAAAATACTTATATAAACAAAATACTTCATTGTTTTAAGGAAGTTTTATCATAAAACAAGTTCAAAAAATTTGATAAAACATTATTAAATAAGGGTTGCAATGAAAAATCATTAGGAGGGATATATAATGAGCTTAAAAGCTAAATTAGAACAAAAAAAGAAAGAGAGAATAAGAAAAGAAAAAATAAATACTGCTAAAAAACTTGCAGTTGGAACAGTTGCTGGCGTAGTTGGGGGATTAATGCTAGCGCCTAAATCAGGAAAAGAAACAAGAGAAAATATAAAAGCAAAAGCTAAGGAAGCTAATGAAAACATAAAAGTAAAAGCTAAAGAAGTTAATGAAAATTTAAAAGTTAAAACTGGTGAAGTAAAAGAAAATGCACTTGAAGCTAAAGATAAAATATCTAAATATATAGCTGAAAAGAAAGTTTGCAAAAAACCTTGTTGTGAAGAAGTAACAGAATCTTGTGAGTGCAGTGAGGAAGTAGAAGAAGTAGCTGAAGAAAAAATAGAAGAATAAATTAAGCTAGGTGATATTAATGTATATTTCAGTTGAAAATTTATTTTTTGTAATACTTAGCTTATTAGGTGCTGTTGCTCTAGTTTTTCTTATAATATTTTTAAATAAAGCTATTAAATTTATAGGCAAAATAGATAGCGTTATTGGGGAAAATGAACACAATATAAATAAGCTTATGAGTTCTTTACCAGAAGCATCAGATAATGTGGTTACATTAACTGAGAATTTAAAGGATGTAAGTGAGGTAGTCACATCAACTACTGCAGATGTTATTGATACTAAGGAAAATATATCAGAATATCTTCAAATTGGTAAAGACATATTTGCAATAATAAAAGATGTATTCTTAAAATAAAATGAATATTTAAAAACTATGATAAATTTATGTAAATTCATAAACTTATCATAGCTTTTTATTTTTATGGTAAAATTTTTACTTAGAATATATAGATATATGAGTTTCGAATTTAATATATCCCAGAAAATAATTAGCACTTATTAGTATCTGGACTAAAANNCAATTTTATATTGCTAGTCAAAGATATGTTTTAAGAAATTATTTTGCCTAAAATAATTTCATCTTTAATTGTGAATTGTGAACTGTGCATTGTGCATTGTGCATTGATAAATCACCAGAGGTGAAAAACTAGCAATTGCATTGCTAGTTAAAAATCTATTAAAGAAATTATTTTGATTGAAAATAATTTCTGCCTTAAATAAAAAATACAAGCTATTAATTAGATAATAGCTTGTACTTTTTATATTATATGTTCAATTATTCTTGAACTGGAGCTCCAACTGGGCAAACGCTAGCGCAAGCACCACACTCGATACAAGTGTTTGGATCTATAACATATAATCCGTCTCCAGCACTTATACAGTTAACTGGGCACTCAGATTCACAAGCTCCGCAGCTAATACAAGCATCAACTATTTTATAAGCCATAATAAAAACCCTCCCTTATTTCTAATTCAACAATATAATAACATAACTTTTAACAATAATAAAGTATTTATATAAATATTTTGAATTAAATCAAAACAAGAAGTAATATTAAGAAAATTAAGAATAATGTTTAATTATTAAATTTTATTTAATGTAAACCTTAAGATGTTAATATAATATGTGTAAATAATTCATTTATATGGGTTACCTAGAAAAAATTATAGAAAATTATTTTAAAATCATATAGATTTATATATATTTATATAACTTTAAGTTATAAGAATGAATGGTAAAATTTATAATAATAGGTTGTTAATTTATTATCAATATCTGTAGTAATAAAGAGAAAAAAGTAAGATTTTGAAGAATTTACTGCACAGTTAAAGTAATTTAAAATTGAAAAGACATAGTTAAGTGCTTTAAAATAGAAAGTAATAATGTTATAGGAGATGAAGTGTATGAGCTTAAAAGGGAAGGTAGCTATAATAACAGGCGGAACTAGAGGAATAGGAAAAAGCATAGCCTTAGAATTGTCCCGAAAAGGTGCTAGTGTAATTCTAAATTATAAAAATAACGATGATAGCGCAAAAAAAACTTTGGAGGAAATTAAATTAATAGGTGGATATGGGATATTAATAAAAGGTGATGTTTCAGATTATAACTTTTGTAAGAGTTTAGTAACTAAAGTTATCAAAGACTTTGGTAAAATTGATATATTAGTTAATAATGCTGCTATATCTAAAGTTGGTCTTTTTATAGATATGGATGAAAAAGATTATGATTCAATAATGAATACGAATATGAAGGCAATTTTTAATATGTGCAATCATGTTTGTAAATACATGATTGGAAAGGAAAGTGGAAATATTATAAATATATCATCTATGTGGGGAAATGTTGGTGCATCTTGTGAAGTAATATATTCTACTTCTAAAGGGGCTGTAAACTTATTTACCAGGGCATTAGCAAAAGAGTTAGCGCCTAGTAATATAAGGGTTAACGCTATAGCACCAGGAATTATAAACACAGAAATGAATTCTTGGATGAGTGAGGAAGAATTAAATTCAATGATAGATGAAGTACCTTTAGGAAGATTAGGAGAAGGAGAAGATGTAGCAAAAGCAGTAGCTTTTTTAGCTAGTGACGAATCTAAATACATAACAGGACAAATTATAAATGTAGATGGTGCAATATTATAGGGATACAATGCGAAAATTTAATATATACTATAGAAAATAAAATTTTTATAAAAATAGCTTAAATCCTTAGAAATTAAGGATTAATAATTAAGAATGAAGAATTTAGGAAAAAAT
>NZ_DKLM01000092.1 GCF_002455975.1 Clostridium sp. UBA6640 | reverse complement strand
TAAAAAATCTTAATTAATTCTCAATTAGAATAGAAAACTTATTTCTTAATCTTTTTACTGAAAGAGCTAAATGTAATAAAATATGTATTATCATTTAACGTAACTAGCAGAAGCCCCATCTTCAACCAAGTGAGTGGTAGTAGCTTACTAATTGACTTAATCATAAAAAAATTATCTTCACATATATAATTAATAGAACTTTATGGGGGATGATATTTATGAAATTAAAATCAATGTCGATGGGATTAGCATTATTATTATTTGTTGTTGGCATTCTCGAATTTGTGATGATGTTTATGAAAATAGAAATACCAATAGCGTTGGGGACAGCATCCACAATATTGCTAATTATAGCTAGCATGTTTGCATTTATGGAAGTACGAAAGATTAGAAAATTAGCTTATCCTTTAATTATAATTTATTCTCTTATAGTAATACCTTTTATAGGGAGAATTGTAGGTAATAAAATTATATACATGAGTATTACTATGATTAGTTTTATTGCTATTATAGTACTTGTATATAAAGACTTGATTATAAGTAATAAAGAAAAAACCACACAAAATTAAGTTATAGAATTGTTTTATGAATATAACCTTAAAGTTTAACATATAAGTGAGGGAATAAATAATTCCTAGAAACACTGTATTATTCAGAAATGGATTTTACAGTGCTTTTTATTTCACCATTCAAATATAAATCCTATGTTATCTATAAAATTTATAGAATTAAGTTCTATTAAATGATAAAATTAGAAATGCTTGAGTTGAAATGGTAAAAAATGATAATTAAGAATTAATATGTACTCAATTAGATTACAAATGATATGGGCAAATAAATAGGGGGAGTACAATTGGAAAAAGGAAAGTTAATCGGACAAGGTAGAACGGCTGAGATTTTTGAATGGGGAGAAGATAAAATTTTAAAGCTTTTTAGGTCAGGTATCCCACAAAAGCAAGTCAGAGATGAATATAAAATTAGCTTAGAAATTAGCAAAAAGATAAAGTTAACACCTAAAGTTTATGAATTTATAGAAATAGACAATAGAAATGGTATTATCTATGAACGAATTAATGGGCCAGCTATGATGAAAATAATAGCATCTAAACCTTGGACAGTAAAAAAGGAAGCACAGAGGTTAGCTGAATTACATAAGTCAATTCAGAAAAAGATTGATTTTGAACTACCTAAATATAAAGTTAGACTTATGGAGGATATATCAAGAGTAAATTTATTATCTGATGATATAAAGACAAAGTTATATAAATATATTGAAGAGCTTCCAGACGGCGATATGTTATGCCATGGAGATTTACATCCAGATAATATACTAATTACAAAAGATGAACCAATAATAATTGATTGGATGACAGCAACCAAAGGAAATCCATTAGCTGATGTTGCAAGGACTTCAATAATGTTTAAGTTTGGTGATATTCCTGAAAAATCATACATTGAGAAAAAAATTATTAATTTTATCAGAAAAAAGTTTTATTTAGAGTATATAAAAAGGTATATAAATATCTCAAAAGTTGATATAGAGCAAATTAAAAGATGGGAATTACCTGTTGCAGCAGCCCGGCTCGTTGAATGGATACCAGAAAACGAGAAAATAGATATATTAAATTTTATAACTAGAGAAATAGAGAATTTACCATAAAAGCTATCGAGTAATGAATAATATTACGTTGCAATATTTATATTTAACGTCAAATAATAAAAAACAAATAATTATTTTAAACACCGTATTATTCATAATTGAATTTTACGGTGTTTTTACGTCACGTTTTGATTAATTTGCGAAATAATGTTTGAAGTTAAAAGTGTGAACAATGATTTTCGAAAACTGACTATTATGGTGGTTACAAGACATGCTACAATTAATTCACGGTAGGTAGAAAAAGATGAAGCAATATAATTATCTATCTATAGCGTAAGTAAAAAATGTGAAAGGTGAGGTATTAAATGAATTATTCAGTTGTATTTTATTTTGATGATGAAACAAATGATAAAATAAAATCATTGATGCACTTGATTGTTGATAATGGGGTTAATGATTATTTAATTTCAAATAAAGTTCCACCACACATTACAATTGCAGATTTTGAATGTGAAGATATAAGTACGGTTATTAATTCACTAGAAATATATAAAGAAGAAATAAGACAGAATTGTGTATATTGGGCATTTATAGGATTATTTAATCCAAGCGTTTTATTTCTTGCACCTGTTGTTAATCAATTTCTTTTAAAATCATGTGAAATGGTAAATAATTTAATTAAAATAGTTCCAAAGGCTAAAAATAATAGTAACTATATCCTATATCAATGGGTACCACATACTACTATAGCAGCAAAACTATCCTCACAAGAACTTAAAAAGGCTTTTTTAGTTGCAAATGACAATTTCAAAGCATTTGGAGGATATGTCACAAAGTTGGCTATTGTTCAAAATAAACCTAGAACGGATATAAAAGTATGGAGTTTAAAGGAATAATATCAGTAAATAAAGTTATGGCATAAATCTTTTATTTAATACAGTAAATGAAAAATAAATAATTTATAAGAATATCGCATTATTCAGAAATGAGCTTGCGGTATTTTTTTACGTCATAGAATAAATATGCTAGAAAAAAAGAATTACACAAACTATATAAATTGCTTTTCAAGTTTGGAGGGATCATATCATAATCATATTATCCACCAACCTAACGTAATACTATCTATTAGAGATATAATGACGCAATTCGATTAAAAGACAAACTAAAAGTAAAGTATGTTCTTTAAAAATTGAATAATGAGGTATTTACGAAATATGTTATAATTGGTTTATGATAATAAGATAATCTTAGTTAAAAATTATCTGTATGAGAGATACAGATAGATCAGAATTTGGAGGGAAATTCTATGGATAGCTTGCTTTTTATTGGATATGAATTTTTGACAGGGTTTGTTCCTTTTATTGTGACTTTCTTGATATTCAATAATATGAATAAACGTAAGGGTATGTTAACATCAAGAATTCATTGTGGGATTACTATTGCTTTTGCAATTTATATAATTTCTGTATTTTATTTTACAGGAACAGGAACTTTATATGATATACTTCTTTATCGCTTTGAAATAAGGCAAAAGATAAACTTTATGCCATTTTCTAATGAAATTGATATAGTGGGATATTTACAAAACATATTACTTTTTATTCCCTTTGGTATTCTACTTCCTTTTTTATGGAAAAAGTACGATAAACTTATCCATATTTTCGTATCAGGATTTTCATTTTCAATGTTTATAGAAGTCACTCAATTATTAAACAATAGAAGTACTGATATTGATGATTTAATATTGAATACTATAGGTGGACTCATTGGATATGGTATATATAAAATGTTTGTTTGTGTAATAAAAAGTGAATCTAAATCATGTGATTTCTGTAAATGGGAACCCATCATATATATAATTGTAATGTTTATGGGACGTTTTCTTTTATTTAATGAGATTGGATTTGCAAAATTACTTTATGGATTTTAATTTATTAGACAAACTATAATTTGTTAAGTAACTTAAAAAGAAAATATAAATAACATATTAAAATATCGCATTGTTCAGAAAGGAATATGCGGTATTTTTTTGTCATATTTCAAATAAAATGCGACGCAACTATTGAATCAAAAGTTAGAGTTGGCATTATGGTAAGTATAAGGTATAGACGTAAGGTAAATGTAAGATAAATTTAACCTCTTTCGATTTCCTCATATGGTTATTAGTACTAAAATGAAGGTGATAAGGAGGAGGGATTATGAAAAAGAAAATATTTTTTACACCTGTTATTATCTTAGAGGATGCTGCCAGGTAAATCCTAATATAACCCCAGATGAGTTTTTAGAAGCAATAATTAGATACAGGTGATGTAGCGGAAATAGAGAAAGAAGGGGAAAAATACAATTTGGGCAAAATAGTAAATCTAAAAAAGTTTATAGAAAAAGTATCTTCACAGGAATTAAAAAATCTTAATTAATTCTCAATTAAAATAGAAGCCTCGTATCGTATTATTTATATTTAATGTAACAACTAAAAAACGGCCAATTTACATAGACACCACACAATTCTAATTGCTTTAGTACATAATCTAATATTTTTTCAGATACTTGCCACCTTGTATAGGAAAACAATAAGAAATAAAGAATAAACAGGGAGAATTCTTTTCCTCATTTATTCTTTATTTTATAACTTTAATTTTTTATATTGCCCAGTTTTGTGCCCTTTCCATTTCATTATACATATTGTAATATCTCTTTTTGTTTTTTAATAATTTTTCATGACTGCCTTTTTCCTCTATACAACCTTCATTTAATACTATAATTTGATCTGCATCTTTTATAGTATTTAATCTATGAGCTATTACTATTACAGTTTTATTTTTTGTAAGTTTTTTTATTGCCTTTCTAATTTCAAATTCATTATCTGCGTCTAAGGAAGCAGTAGCCTCATCTAAAAGAACTATAGGTGCATCTTTTAATATTGCCCTTGCTATGGATATTCTTTGTTTTTCTCCACCTGATAAAGTTGACCCACCTTCTCCTACCATAGTGTCATATTTATCTTCTAGTTTCTCTATAAATTCATGACAATTTGCAATCCTTGCCGCTTCTATTACATCTTTTTCTGTGGCGTTAGGATTTCCTAATTTTATATTATTGTATATAGTATCATTTAAAAGATATACGTCTTGAAATACCATGCTTATATGCTTTAATAATGAATCTGGATTTATATTACTTATATCCTGTCCGCCTATTTTTATTGTTCCACTGCTTGCATCCCAAAATCTAGCTATAAGACTTGTTATTGTAGTTTTTCCCGATCCAGAAGGTCCTACTAACGCTGTCATAGTTCCTTCCTTGGCATTAAAGCTTAGATTATTAATAGTATTTTCTCCTTTTTCATATTCAAAGCTCACATTATCAAACTGTATATCATAATTTTCAAAGTTTGTCTCTTCATATTTGTAACTCATCTCGGGATAATTATAAATTCCTTTTAGTTTTTCTGTTGCCAGCTTAAGGTATCTAAAAGTTCCGTATTGAGCTGCAAAAACTCTTATTACATTTGTAAGCGCCATATTTATTATAATAAATGTTAAAAACTCTTTTTTACCAATGCTTCCTACTCCAAATTTTGCTGTACCTATAATAAGTAATACAGGGAAACTTAAGTCTACTATTATCTGAAATATAAGTACAAAAGGAACAATTGACACCTCTGTTCTTATACTTTCTCTCTTTAAATCTCTAAATGATTTTTCCAATCTTTCAAACTTCTCGCCCACTAGGTTATGAGATTTAAACACCTGTATTCCCGTAAGATACTCAACCATTCTTGATATAACTTCATTCATCACTATCTTCTTTTCCTTACCTACTTTAGCAACCCTGCGCCCTCCTGCTAATATAATAGGTATAGCTACAAGCACAATTGCTAATTGAATAACAGCTAACTGAGTATCGATAAAAAATGTTATTATAAGAAGATAACTACTAAGAAATACTGTTTTTATTAAATCACTAGTATTATGAGTTATTATTTTTTCGAAATCTTGTAAGTCATTGGTCATTATATTAGATAAACTTCCTATACTGTTTTTATTAAAAAATCCTAAATTAATATTTCTGATATGATCTCCTAAGGATATACGCATACTTTCAATACCCCTTGCCCCTCTAGTCTGTATTCCTGTATATCCTATCATATTAACTATAGTTCTAGCTATAAAAGCTATTACCATTACAATAGTATAATTTTTAATCTTAGAGAAACTTAACTGAGAGTTAATTAAATCTAAAAGTACAAAATACAACATTGAATAAAAAAACATATTAAATAAAGTATCTATAGTTAATAAAATTATAGGTTTTCTAAGCTTTTTACTGTGATCCCCAAACAATATCTTTATATCTTGTAACATACTACTCACCCCCTGCTGCCTTTGCTAATTCATAATCATACATATCCCAAAGATGTCTATATAATCCTTTTTTATTCATAAGATAATTATGCTTTCCTTGTTCTATAATTTTTCCTTCATCTAAAACTACAATTTTATCTGCATTCTTTATGGTATACAATCTATGAGCTATGATTATAGCAGTTTTGCCCTTTAATAAATTTCTAAGAGCTTCTTGTATTTTACTTTCATTTTCTATATCTGAATAAGATGTAACTTCATCTAAAATTACAATAGGACTGTCTTTTAATATTGCCCTAGCAATAGAAATTCTTTGCTTTTCTCCTCCGCTAAGCTTAATACCATTTTCTCCAATGGATGTATTATACCCATCAGATAAACTCATTATAAAATCATGGATTTGTGCCTTTTTACTAGCTTCAATAATCTGATCCATAGTTTTATTAGAACCCATTCTAATATTTTCTAATATGGTATCTTGAAGCATAAATACATCTTGGAATACAAAGGATACTTTATCCATAAGTTCTTCCATTTTAATATCTTTTAAATCTATACCGTCTATAGTAATACTTCCCTTATCCACGTCCCAAAACCTTCCTACCAATTGGCCTAATGTGGTTTTTCCTGAACCAGAAGGACCTACCAAAGCAACTACACTTTTAGGTTCTATAGTTAATGATAGATTTTTTATAACTTCCTCTTTATCATATTTAAATGTGACATTATTAAACTGGATTTTTCCATTGATTTTTTCATTTAGATTCCTGCTGCCTTCTACCTGTATAGGCTGATCCAAAATATCTCTTACCTTTCCAGCTCCTTCTAGAAGCATTGAAAATGATACTCCAAATTCTAATAATTGTTTAAAAGAAGTAAGGAAATTCGAACTTAATATTAAGAATAATAAATAGGTAGATACATTTATATTTCCTTTCAAAAACATTATTCCTCCAATAGGAATCATAAATAAAAGTCCTGAATCTATAAGAACTAAAAATACTGCATAGGCAGGTGAACTTTCCTTAGTCATTTGAACCCAGTAATCTGCATATTCTTTTGTGATATCCTTATAATTCTTAAAGGATTTTGCAGATAAATTGAAAGCTTTCATTACATTCATTCCATTTATATATTGAATAATAGTAGAGTTAAGCTTTTGAATTAAATAATGATAATGCTCCATCCTTTCATTCATAGCCTTAAACATACCTATTTGGCTTATAATTCCTAAAATAATAGGAATAAATAAGACCGAAGCTAGTCTCCAATCCAAATATATAAGATAGCCTATAATTATAATAGGAGTTACAGCTGCTGAAGATAAATCTGGAATTTGATGTGCTATAAAGTTTTCTAACTTTTCTATATCCTCATTTATGGTTTTTTTAACTTCTCCTAGAGTATGGCCTGTAAAAAATCCCATATTAAGCTTTGACATATGATTTATAGCTTTCATTCTAAGTTCATAAAGTATGGTAAAGGCTGCTATATGAGAAAATACTCCCGATAGTAAAAACACAGCCATCCTAATAACTACAATAACACCTACAGTTATAGCCATGGATTTAATTCTTTCATAATCCACTGTATTCTTAAAAAGCTCTAATACTATATTATACATAAGAATATAGGGTACTATAGAAAGTAGTGAACTTATTACGCTAAATAGTGCAGACAAATATAGTTTAAATTTTTCTTTACCAGATATATCTAAAAGAAACCCTAAATTTGATTGTTTTTTCATAATCATCCTCCTTTAAAATATTTACTTGCTAAATCGATTTAACTAATTTATGATTGCTTATCATCTTATGAGATTATTATAGATGATAACGATTATCATTATCTACTCCAAAAGATAAAAAATGCTCCAAAAAACAAAGACTAATAGTTTTGTTAAATTGAAGCATTTTACCTAACTTATTTATTCATATTTAATTTTCTATATTTTAATGGAGTCATCTTATTATACTGCTTAAATACACTGGCAAACTTACTTGGATTTTCATATCCTACTTCATTTGCAATTTCTAAGACTGACATATCTGTATTTTTTAATAAGCCTTTCCCTTTTTCAATTCTTAACTTTTTTATATATTCATAAACTGTATATCCTGTTATTTTTTTAAATTCTTCTTGCAATTTATATACGCTTATATTTAAATTACAAGCTAATTCCTTAACAGATGGCGTATTTTGAAGGTTCTTACTTATTATTTCTTTAGAGGCAATTATAATTTCTGTTTCTTTTTTAGCTGAATCTCCTAAAGATTTTTTATTGCACTTCTCACCAAAAAAGGTAGCTAAAAATTCCATAATCTTGAGCTTTAGCTTCATGTAATCTAACATATTGTTTATTGACATATTATCTATTTCCGCAGCTATTTTTTTCATATCACGGCTAGCATTTTCAATTATCAATATTTCCCCTTTAAATATTTCATTTATATGATTCTGCCAATCTATTATAATTTTATCTTCCCATATTGGATTTATAACATTTTTAATGGTATTAAAATTCATATGAATGGATATAGTTTTGCAGTTATCATATTTAAATTTAAAATAATCTACATCGTTTAACGCCTTATAGATACAAGTCTGTCCTTTTTTAAAGGCATATTCTTTTTTATGTGGAAAGGTTATAAGCTCCCCAGTTCCACTATAGCAGTAACTTATTTCTAGAATATCATCTTTAGAGCTGCTATTATCAAAATCTATATCTACTTTATACATATAAAATCTTGAAAGTTCCAATCCATTCTCTATCTTCATCCTTGAAAAATTGCCCATACCAAATTGCTCACCAATAATATACTTTTTCCCTAAAATCTCTTCTGAGGTTTTACAGCTAAACTCTTCCTCAATATATGTGCAGTATCTATCTATAATGTCTCTTTCAACTCCCAAAACCATCCCCCCATTTTAATAGTGGAAAATTGAGAGTTAAGGTTTCCTTATTTATTATATAAAAGCTTTTTTAACTTTCAATTCTCAATTATCTTAAACTATCAATTTACCATTTGATAAAAGTTCTCAACTAAATAATATATATTCATTTTATCATTTTAATAGACTTTATCTACATATTTTAATAATTTTTTGTAATTATTTTTTAATGCTTATTCAATATAATCACTCTTTTTACTTCATTCATTGATTAAAGTGAGAATTAAGTGTCCTTCGAAAACTGAATAATGTGATATTGGGGGAATATGTTATAATTTACTTATAATAGGTGAATAAGGTGGAGGAAATTTATATTGGGAGGGAAAAAATGATTTTGGTAGTTGAATGTATTGTTGCGTGTGTGGTATTTACGCTAATGATATTACCATCACAATATAAGGAACCAATTAAACATATTATGTCGTATCCTACAGCAATCAGGAATAGGGTGGAAGAGCTTCCACAATATAAAGGTATTATACAAGAAAAGAAAAAAAAGCATTTAACAGTAAAGATAATTGCAGTTTTCATATTCGTGATTATTCTTGCTACAGTAGCTTACTTTTCGGGAGCTAAAAGTTTTTCAGAAGCTTATCTTCATGTATTTACTTTGTTTTTTGTAGTAAATATTTATGATATGCTTGTTTTGGATATAGGGATTTTTTGTCACAGTAAAAAAGCCAGAATACCTGGAACAGAAGATATGGATAAGGAATACAGAAGTCCCTGGCATCATGTAAGAGGCGCTATTTATGGAACCATAATAGGCTCTGCAGTAGCATTGTTGGCTGGAGGAATGGTTTATTTCATATCCATACTATAAGTATCTAAAGCAGACAAATTCTAGCTCATGATAGTATCATAAGGCGAACTACAGATTATTTATATTAGGAGGTATTAAATTGAGTGAATTAATTTTAGTAAAACCATCAAAGGTTTTAGAAGAAAAAATTCTGGAATACAAACAAGAGTATTTAGACTTTGAGGAAACTAATATCAATGGCAGTTGTGGCCTAGCTCGTTATAATGATTTTGATGAATGGCTTGAAATTGTTCTTTCAATTGAGAAAGATAAACTTCGCAATAATGTTCATGCCAGCACATTCTTTTCTGTAAGAAAATCTGATAATAAAATTATAGGTACTATTCAACTCCGTCACTTTTTAACTGATGAATTAGAGAAACATGGAGGGCAAATAGGTTATGGCATTCGTCCAACTGAGCGAAAAAAAGGTTATGGTAAGAAACAATTATCACTTGTTTTAGAAATTGCAAAAGATATGAAAATTCCCAAAGTAATGATTATCTGTGATAAAGATAATATTGCTTCAAGTCAGACTGTAATGAGTTGCAGTGGTATATTAACAGGCGAAAATTTCCATGAAGGTAAAGAACAACAAATATATTGGATCAACCTCCGCTAATAAGAAGAATCTACAGTAAGTTTCTTACACAATATTTTTATTTAACGCCAAACAATAAAAAATGAATAATTATTTTAAATATTTTAAACACCGTATTATTCATAATTGGATTCTACGGTATTTTTACGTCATGTTTTGATTATTTGACGAAATAAATAATGTTCTTTGAAAGTTGAATAGTACGGTATTTACAGAATATGTTATAATCGATTCATGATAGTAGAAAATTATGTTATATGTAAAAAGTGGGAGGATTATAAAATGGATGAGCCTTTTTGGGAAAAAACATACAGAGATGATACTCTAACAACATTTGGGACTAAACCGAATAGAACAATTGAAACTATGTGGGAAAGCTTTAATAAGAATTGGTCAATATTAGATGTTGGGTGTGGAGAAGGAAAGAATCCACTATTCTTAGCTGAAAATGGTTTTAAAAACGTTGACGCATTTGATTTGTCACAGGCTGGTATAGAAAAGTTATTAAAGATTGCATCAGAACGTAAGGTAAAAGTTAATGCGTGGATTCAAGATTTGATTGAGTATAATTTTAATAAAAGATATGATTTAATAATGTCACATGGGACTTTACATTTTGTAGAAAAAGAGAAGTGGAAAAAATTTATCATTGATGCCAAGAATAATACAACTATTGGAGGCTTAAATATTATTCATATATTTACAAATAAAGTTCCTGCATCTTATGATATTGCTCCATTTGTCAAAGGCTTAGCTGAGGAAGGAGAACTTGAATCAATGTATCAAGATTGGCAAATTATTAGTTCAACTTCACATGTCTTTGAGGATGAACATCCAGGTGTAGCTAAACACTTACATGCGTCTAATACAGTAGTAGCAAAGAAAAAAGAATAAAAAACTTCTATAAGGAAGATATGCTGTTTCACATCATTCGTATTTAATGACTTAATTATAAAAACGAATAAATCATTTAAATGCCGTATTATTCA
>NZ_DKLM01000023.1:14617-22576 GCF_002455975.1 Clostridium sp. UBA6640 | reverse complement strand
TTTTCACATTGTATCCCTATAGCTGCTACTTAAAGATTAAGCATCCAGCATTGCTGATTTCGATAATTCTTTATCTTCTTTACTCATTGGGAAAAGAATACTTGCTATAATTGAGACAATGCAGCATACAGCAGCCGGTGAACTTATAAGAGGTTGTACTGCGCTAAGGAATGGCTGCAAAAATGGCGGAAATGTATCAATAGCAAGCTTCATAGTTGTAAGACCAATCCCAAAAGAAAATGTAATGCCGATTATAGTTGTGTTTCTTTCAGAAAAGCCTGCTTTAGCAATCATCTTAATACCATTTAGTGTAATCATGGCAAATACAGAGATTATCGCACCGCCGAGTACAGGATCAGGTATTGTTTGAAATATAGCTGCAAGTTTTGGAATTAAACCGCAAAGTGCAAGGAAGATTGCTCCAACAGCAATACACCACTTATTTACAATCTTAGTCATTGCAATGATTCCAGCATTCTGTCCAAAAGCGGTATTAGGCATGGCATTAAAGCAGTTTGCCAATGTGGAACCAAGTGCATCTGCTAAAATAGCTCCTGATGTCTCCTCTGGCTCTGGCTCACGGTCGAAAGCCGCTATAGTGATACCACCTGTATTTCCTATGGTTTCAAGTCCTGAAATTACATAGAACAATGCAAAATTTAATATACCTGAAATAGAAAATTTAAGTCCAAAATGAAACGGAAGCGGTACTGCTACAACCTTTGCTGCGCTTATAGCACTGAAATCAACCATTCCAAGAGGTATCGCTACAATGTATCCAACAGCCAAAGCGATAAGAAGCGCAGAATTCTTTACAATTCCTTTTCCGAATTTTTGAAGTACAAGTACAAGTACAAATACAAAAAGTGCAATTCCAACATTTCGTGCCGAGCCAAGTATTCCTGAAAATTGGAATTTATTCGGGTCAGCGGCATATACTGCACTGTCTGCTGCTGCTCTTGAACCACCATTAAAATAACTTGCACCAGCACTTAAAAGATTAAGTCCTATCGCAATAAGTGTTGTTCCAACAACGATTGGAGAGAATAAATTTGAAAGCTTTTTGTAGAAAAACCCCATCAAAACTTCTGTCATACTTCCAACGATTGAACATCCCAGAACTAAAGCATATACATCTCTCGGGTCTGTAAGTCCCATAGACGGAGCTATTTCTGTTGCAACTATACTTGCTACTGCTACGAAAGCAAATGACGTACCCATTACAATCGGCAGGTTAGCTCCTATCCTATAGCTTTTTCCAAATTTAATAGGATATAACTGAATTAGTGTTGTAATTCCTGAAACTATCATTGCTGAAGAAAGCATAATAGTCTTATCTTCAGGTGAAAGACCGCATATACTTGCAATAATAAGTATAGGTGCTAGGTTTCCTGTAAACATTGCAAGGATGTGCTGAAGACCAAGTGGAAATGCTATTCCGAGGCTTGGTTTTCCCTCCATCTGATAGATTAATTCTTTTTCCTTTGAATTTGCCATTTTGAACTTCCCCTTTCATACACAAAAAGATTCGGGCATTTGTAAGATGCCAAAAGCCTTGTAAAATAAGGCTTTTTTCTTTGCTAATAAAACAACTCCTCACTTACTTATGGTAAAATTTAACGCAAGTTCGACGGGTTTTTATGTGATAAAATTTTAAAAATCAATACATAGAGAAGATGGGATTATTTTTAATTATGCTAAAAGTAGAAAATATAGGTCTATATATGTAGTAAAGCTTACATAATTATAAAGATAGCATTGGCCAAATCCTATAAGCATTGAAATCACTAAGATTTTTCATCTAATTCACGTTAAAATAAATAACTGCTGCGGTGGAAGTAATTCATCAACAGGAGCTACTACTTTTTTCACTTATCATCCATTTTTATGCTAATTTTTTTATTTTGAATATTCCCCATTCCAAACGATTTGTCTATATTTATCTGGATCTGTGTCACCTTCTGTACTAAATAAAAGTACTCTTGAGTTTTCATCTAATTTTAATTCTTCTCTTAACTCTTTCATGTCATCTCTTGTCATTATTGCATTTATAAGTCCAGTTGTTACTGCTCCTGATTCACCAGATATTACTTTTTTATCTCCATTCATAGGATTTCCTAGTATTCTCATACCATTAGCTGCAACCCAATTTGGACAAGATACAAAAGTTGAACTGTAAGATTTTAGAACTTCCCATCCTATAGTATTTGCTTCCCCACAAGCAAGTCCTGCCATTATAGTAGGCATATCTCCAGTTACTACTCTTGCCTTTCCATCTCCAGCTACTGCTGATTTATATAAGCAAGCTGCTTCATCAGCTTCCACTATTACAGTTATTGGACATTCATCTTTAAATACTGAAGCAAAGTATCCTTGAACAGCTCCTGCTAAAGAACCAACTCCAGCCTGTACGAATATGTGTGTAGGTCTATCTACATTGAGTTCTTTTAATTGTTCTAATGCTTCTGATGCCATAGTTCCATATCCTTGCATTATCCAAGTAGGAATTTCTTCATATCCTTCCCAAGCAGTATCTTGAACTACAACCCATCCATTTTTTTCTGCTCCAGAAGCTGCAAGTCTTACTGCATCATCATAATTCATGTCAGTTATAGAGGCATCTGCTCCTTCTTTTCTTATATTTTCAAGTCGTGTTAATGAAGATCCCTTTGGCATATAAACTATTGATTTTTGTTTTAATTGTGCTGCTGTCCATGCTACCCCACGTCCGTGGTTACCATCTGTAGCTGTAACAAATGTTATATCACCGAGTTCTTTTTTTACTTCCTCTGATGTAAGCTTTTGGTAACTCAATTCTGAAATATCTTTTCCTAGTTTTTTTGCTAAATATTTACCCATAGAAAAAGATCCGCCTAATACTTTAAAAGCATTTAATCCAAAACGATAAGATTCGTCTTTTACATATATTCCAGCTACACCTATACGTTTTGCTAAATTATCTAAATTTACTAAAGGTGTCTTAGTATATTGAGGAAAACTTTCATGAAAATGTCTAGCTTTTTTTATTTCTGCCTCTCCTAAAAATTCAACAGATGCTTTATTTTCTTTCTGCATCATAGTATTTTCTTTCCATATTATTCCTTCACACATTGCTATTACCTCTTTCTTTCTTGATCTTTAAAATTTTGCTTTTCGAAAATAATTATAAGCAATAGCCATGCCAGTTTTTGTATATTGGATTTTCTTTATATGTTAAATTCTCCTTTTAATAATGGATATTTGTTTAGGTTGTTAATACTTTTTAAAAAAAAATACAAAGCTTATCAGTAGCTTTGTATCTTAATATAATTTTTAAAATATATAATTTTATTATCAAAACAATAATTAGTTATCATTACGATAAAATATATTTTTTTATTGATTTATGGGATATAAGCAATAAAAAAATTATTATTTTGATAAATCTTTTATTCCTTCTAACTTCCTATATAAAGTAGCTATGCCTATTCCTAAATGCTTCGCTGCTAACTGTTTACCTTTAGTATCATGTCCATATTTATCTAAAGCTTTAAATATATATTCTCTTTCTATATCTTTTAAAGGTCTTATATCTCCATCCACATAATTTTCATAGGTTTTGTTACTTTTATTTTCAACTATGCTTGGAGGTAACATATCAACTGTTACTATTCCACTATCATCTGCCACGTTTATCATAAACTCTACAGCATTTTCTAACTCTCTTACATTTCCATACCACGGATAATTAGTTAAAATATTTTTACACTCTTTGTCAATTTTATAAACAGATTTGCCTAAAAGTCCATTATATTTTTCTACTAACATATCCATAAGAAGTTCTATATCTTCTTTTCTCTCTCTTAAAGGAGGTATCTTTAATGGAATAACATTAAGTCTATAATATAAATCTTCTCTAAATTTATTTTCTTTTATAAGCTTTTTTAAATCTTTGTTAGTAGCTGCGATAACTCTTATATTTAAATCTATAAGCTGGTTAGAACCTATTCTTACAAGTTTCCTTTCTTGAAGTACCCTCAATATTTTAACTTGAAGATCTAAAGGCATGTCCCCTATCTCATCTAAAAATATTGTTCCATTGTTTGCTAATTCAAATTTACCTACTCTTCCATTTGGATCTGCTCCGCTAAAAGCTCCTCTTACATATCCAAATAATTCACTCTCTAACAGAGCATCCGGTATAGCTCCACAGTTTATAGCTATAAATGGATTAGTATTTTTATCACTTTCACAATGTATAGCTCTTGCAATTACTTCTTTTCCAGTACCGCTTTCCCCAGTTATAAGAACAGTAGACCTTGAAGAAGCAATTTGCTTAATCCTATTTTTAACCTGAATCATAGCTTTTGACTCTCCAATAATATCTTCAATTTTTATAACTTCTCTTCCACCGCTGACCTTACATATCTTAGATTTTAAATGTTTTATTTCTTCAAATACAAATATTGTGTCATATGAGGATAACACGGGGAAAACAGGTATAATTCTGCCCATAAGCTGAAATCTTTCATCATTTATGATGATAGTATATACTTCTCCTCCAAGTATGTATTCACTAGTAGAAGAAATAGTTATTTTTTTATTTTTATTTTTAGCTGTAAGCTTAAGTTGCTTCATAGCACTTGTATTCATATGAACTATTTCATTGTTTTTAGTAACTAGAACCCCTTTATCTACACTATCTATTATTTGATTTAATAATTCTACCATCATATTACTTCTCTCAAATTCAAGATGTTCATATGATTTGGTACTGATGAAATCTGATATTTGATCTAACACCTGAATAAATGAATCAAAATTTTCTATAAAATGTGCTCTTTGACTATCCTCTGTACATACAAGTCCTATTACTCCAATAATATCTTCTTTTAAAATTATAGGAGTACAAACAAGCATTTTTTCTACACAATTATTTATATGGTTGCACTTTTCGCAGAAAGGATGCTGTCCAGGACTTTTTATTATTTGTTTCTCTCCAGTTTTTATAACATGATCATATACATATCCTTCTTTTGATATATCCTTGTTTATCTCATCTTTATAGATACCAGTACCCGCTACTCTGAACAAATTTTTATCTACAATTTCAACATCTACTTTAATTATGTTTGAAATTATACTCGCGTACTTAGCCACTGTATCTTGAATCTCTAATAACGTAGAACCCCTCATACTTTACATCATTCCTTAAACATTAGTTTATTTTTTCTAGAATAAATTACAATAACTCCCACAAAATAATTTTATCACAATTATGTGAAAATTAAAACAAGATTTAATTTTAAATACTTATCAATAAGATAATTTTTTTAAATATTTTACTGAAAATTTAGAATATATGCGATTTATCAATATTATAATAATTATCATTTTAATAATTTTCTCTATCATATATAAATATTATTTTTTTAAAAGCTAAGAATTTTCTAATTCACATTATATGATGAAAACTAGAAATCTCAATGCGTTCAAAGCTATAATTATATATAATCTTAAATATTATATTTATATAATACTAAATACGTGATATCCCCTATTTTTGACATATTTTTTATAACTTATATGTTATTCAAGCGTTGATTCTTCGACATTTATCATATAGATCCTTATTAAATTCATAGTTAAATAAATTTAAAATATTTTGGCATATTTATTGCTTCAATATTTTAAAAATAAAATATATTAAAGAGGTAAATATGCTTATTTCAAATATATTAAATTTTAAAAAAGGATCAGTCTTATCAATAGTTGGAGCTGGTGGGAAAACTTCTCTAATGTTTACTTTAGCAGAAGAGCTCAGGACTTCTAATAAAGTTTTAGTAACAACAACCACCAAAATATATCCTCCTGAAAAATCAGCATATGATTTTATATGCATTGGAAAAGAAAATTGCTATATATATGATGACTACAATGAAAATGGCATATATGTGTATGGTAATTTTATAGATGGAAACGATAAACTCTCTGGATTAAACAAGGAATTTTTAGATGAAAAGTTTAAACATTTCGACTACTCTATAATAGAAGCGGATGGTTCTAAAAAAAAGCCTATCAAAGGATGGCGGGAAAATGAGCCAGTTATATGCAAAAATACCACTAAGACCATAGGAATATTAGACATAACATGTGTAGGTAAAATAATAAATGATGTTAATGTTCATAGAGTAGATCATTTTATAAATATAAGTAGTGGAAGTTTAGGTGAAAAAATATCTATACCAATGATAGGTTCATTAATAGCCCATCCCCTAGGACTTTTTAAAGATTCTGTAGGAGAAAAGATACTATTTATAAATAAAGTAGAAAGCCAAGATACTACTACATTGGCAAATGAGTTAATAAAATACTTACATTCAAATTCTAACTCATTTATAGATAAAATAATTATAGGAAGCTTAAAAGAAAAAAGATACTGTTTAGTATCTCGTTAAGTTGGAGGTTTATTATGGTAAATGCTGTAATAATGGCATCGGGCTATTCTACTAGAATGGGAAAAAACAAATTGTTACTGCCATTTAAAGGGAAGCCTATAATTGAACATGTTATAGATGCAGTGCAAACATGTACCTTTAATGAAATAATCCTAGTTGGTAAGGAAAAACAAATATTAGATATAGGCAAAAGTAAGAATATTTTAACTGTTTTAAATACAGAGTCTCACAAAGGACAAAGCCAATCTATAAAGCTAGGCATTTTAAATGCAGCTGCATCAGATGGATATATGTTCTTTACTGCTGATCAGCCATTAATAGATTCCTATACTATAAATTTACTATTAGATACTTTTATAAAAAATAAAAATTCTATTATAGTACCTAGATACAAAAATAAATCTGGTTCCCCTACTATATTTTCATCAAAATTCAAAGATCAATTACTGAGTTTACAAGGAGATATAGGCGGCAGGCCTATTATTCATAATAATCTTAGTGAAGTTTTATTTGTAGATTTAGAAAGTAATTATTCTTTATTAGATGTGGATACAATAAAAGATTATGAAAATATATTAAACACAAATTTATAATAAGGATGGGGTAGATATGTATAAAGATATTGTAATTGTTAGGGGAGGAGGAGATGTAGCTTCTGGGACTATACATAAGCTTCATAGAAGCGGCTTTAAAGTACTGGTCTTAGAAACTGATTATCCTACTTCTATAAGAAGAAATGTATGTTATAGCGAAGCTATATACACTAATAAAATTACTATTGAAAATGCTACTGCTATAAAAGTGAATGATCTTAATGAGATATTAAAATGCTGGCAAAATAATAAAATTCCTATTGCAGTAGACCCTCAAGGAAAATTTATAGAAATGTTAAAACCTAAAATTTTAGTAGATGCTATAATAGCTAAAAAAAACTTAGGTACAAAAATAAATATGGCGGAGATAACCATAGCACTTGGACCTGGTTTTGAAGCTGGTAAAGATGTTCATGCTGTTATAGAAACCATGAGAGGTCATAATCTAGGAAGGCTTATATTAAAAGGAGAAGCTATGAAAAATACAGGAATTCCTGGAGAAATAGGAGGATATTCTAAAGAAAGAGTTATATACAGTCCAGCTAGTGGAATTATTCAAAATGTAAGAGAAATCGGCGATTTTGTATCTTCTGATGAAATTTTAGCTTACGTGGACAGTGTAGAAATAAAAGCAGAGATAAGTGGTCTATTAAGAGGAATTATAAGAGATGGCAGCGAAATTAAAGAAGGCTTAAAAATAGCAGACGTAGATCCTAGATGTAATGAACTAAGAAATTGCTATACTATTTCTGATAAAGCACGAAACATCGCTGGCGGCGTATTAGAAGCTATTTTATATTTTATGAACAAAAATGCAGAAACTAATGTTAAACTATGGGATAAAACATCCTAAGAAAAGTTTATGAAAATATTGATAAAATTATATTATAGCTTTAACTACTAAACTTATATTTCAAACATTTCAATTA
>NZ_DKLM01000023.1:0-14532 GCF_002455975.1 Clostridium sp. UBA6640 | reverse complement strand
TAATTGAAATGTTTGAAATATATATGTGATCCCTATAATTTTAGATTTAGTTCCTCTTCAATAATCTTTTAATAACTTATAAATTATAATTAAGTTATTAAAAGACTATAACATAAGAAAAATCGACAAAATAACTATAGGGTGCTATAAGCACCCTATAGTTATTTTACTGATTTTTCATTGTGGAACCCTATATTTCCCATACTGAAAGGTTTATGCATTATTCAGCATATATTTTTAAATAGTCTTCTTTTGTTAGCCCAAAATATATTTCATCATAATATCTTCCATTTGTATAAATATTTTGCCTTAAAACACCTTCCTGTTCGCATCCAAGTTTTTTATGCATTTTAATGGAGCCTTCATTTCCTTCCAGAACACTTACAGTATATTTATTTAATCTTCTCTCCATAAATCCATATTTCAGAAGTATCTTCATAGCACCTGTTCCATAACCTTTACCTCGATATTCTCTGTCAATTTTAATTCCAATCCCAAAAGTTCCATTTTTATCATCATCTAATAATATATTTATTCTACCAACATGTACTCCATCTAACGTCTCTACTGCAAAGGCTATTCTACAATTATTAATAGACAAATTTGCGATTTTTTCAGAGTATTTTTTCGAATGTGACATCGTTGGTGGAAGATCAATCTCATAATCTGCTAATCTAGTTGCTGTACTATCAAAGTTAGTATAATAATCCCATTCCCAATCATCTTCACTCCATGCTCTTAATCTAACTAAATTATTTTGCCAATAATAATTATCATATATTATTTTCCCCATCAAACTCTCCCCTTCTATCCTTTTCTTTGATTATTAAAATATACCGCCTTTATAAATAAAATGAAGTTTATTTATAAAAGCTCTAGAGGCCTTAACCGTGAAATTTCAACCATAATTCTTCATTCTATCGGAATTTTTTTGAATCTTACCTTCAATTAATTATCTAACTCTTTTTCCATACATATAGATTCCCAACTACTTTAAATCCAACAGATTCATAAAGTTTGTTGGGAGCTGGATATTTTTCTGGCATAGCAGTATATACATTAGCTTTGTCTGCACCTAAATCTTTATGAGCATTTAATTCATATAACTGACGAACACTGTTCGCCCCTACAAAAAATCTATTAAAGAAATTAATTTATAAAAATTAATTTTAACCATAATTATCAATTTTCCATTCTCAATTTTTAATTGTTTAAAGTTTCCCTTACTAAAATTTTACTATCTAATGAATTTATATTATATATCCAAAATAGTTCTATATTAAAGTTGAGCAAAAAACGTCTTATTACCAAAATTCTATTGATAATAAGACGTTTTCATTGATTTTATTTTTTCTTTAAGCACTTAGCTTTCTTTCTCTACTTATAATTCTTCTTATACTTTGTTCTGAAAGAAAGTATTCATTTGCAAGTTCTGAAACTTTAGTTCCATAAGTGTATTTTTCAAAAATTTCATTATTTCTTTTCTTGAGGTCATCTCTTGTTCCATTTTTTTCGCCCCAAGCTTTTTCATTTTCACTTTTTCTAGGGATATATAAATACTCCCCATCTATATATTCTTGAATTAATTCTATTATCTCCTCTGGTAACACATTGTGTGCTTTAACATATTTCATATTTTTGCCCCTCCTTAATTTCTTAAATTAAGGCAAAGACCTATGAAAAAGTAAGCTCATATATTACGGGAGCCTGGTTTTTAGCATCTCAAGAAAAATATTTGATTAAAGATGCCTTTCAGCTAATAAGTACCTTAGGCTCCAAGCAAAGCATAGCTAACTGAGTCATTATGGTCTTTGCTTGAAGCATATCATTTAAGGTACAATTAAATACGTTATAACTTCTCATAGTACATCACTCCTTTTTTACCCTATAACATATAATTATATGTTAAGCTCCAAATTCCTTTTATTTTCTATAAAAATGGATTAACCCCTTAGAAATCAAGGATTAATAGTTAAAAATGAAAAATTTAGAATGAAATTCGCCCTTAGTAAATCTCTTAAAATAAAATTCATTCTCAAAAAACTCCAAAGGTCTTAACCATAAAGTTTTAACCATAATTTGTATCTTTCATTTAAATAATTATAATTTTTTACTAAAATTTACTTTAAAAGTTTTAATACCGTTTGTATTGCTTCGTCCTCGTTAAAGTTTGCCCCTATTTTTGCTGATACTTTTATATCTGGTACTGTCTTATGTTCAAAATTACATGTACCATCTGAGGTAAGTCCCATCTCTTTTGTAAAACGAAACACATAGCCGCTATTTGGTAAAGTACATACTGCTGGATCACTTCCAATACCATCTCCACCAGTTGTTTCACCTACTAAAGTAGCAAATCCCGTGCTTTTAGCAAATACGGAAAATGCCTCCGCTGAAGAAAAAACATCACCATCAGTAAGTAAGTAAATTTTACCATTGAATCCTATAGAATTTTTGGGGCTTAATATTATTGTAGACTCACCGTAGTATTTAAAATCTTTACTTAATTCAGGTGGTATATTTTTTAGCTTTCCTCCAGTAATATCAGAAATCGATTCCAAACCTTCATATCCTACTCCATATCTAGATTTTATAAATGCCTCTGTAAAATCTCCACCTCTAAATGCACTATAGTCAATGCATTCTACTTTGTTATTAATTAGCATTGGTACTATATTATCAGTCCAATATCTAGTATCTCCTCCACCATTGCCCCTTATATCAATTATTAATCCTTTACAATCCTTAATAGATTCTAGCAAAGGTTTAATTATTTTCATATCTTCTTCAATATTAAATGTATTAAAAGAATGTATAGCTAAATATCCTATATTCTCATTTTTAAAAATATGGGTTTTAATATTATCTGCCATTATATTATTTTCTGAACCTTCAAATCTACCTTTAGATTCCGGCATACTTGAATATCGTTTTCTTGCTTCTGACTTATTCAATTGCTTTACCCATGCTTTGTTAAATTTTTTATCCCTCTCATAAATATCTTTAGCATATGAGTAAAACCATCTATCTAACATATTTGTATGTCCATTTTTGAGCTCAGATAATATACTATTTAACCCAGTAAAATACGTGTCATCATTAGTAGTAACTTTTATTCTATCAATATATTCATCTTTTTTTGATAGCCAATCTATTCCATTTAATCTCTTATTTACTTCAAAGTATGGATAATTCTCTTTAAGTATTGTATACATATACTCAAAATCCTCTAGCTTTTCCTTTTCAGTTAACTGCACATCATTAGTACTATTGCTATTGGATGGCTTATATATCATATATCCACAAGCAATAAATGCAAATAAAATTATCGATATTATTGATAATTTTTTCTTCATGCCAATCCCCCTTCTCATCTTAGTAATAAATTTATTTATATCCCTTATGATAAAGTAATCTATAGATATACCATTCCTAAATTTGATCTATCCACTAAAAATAATTAATACTTATTGGTATTGCCACTAATACTACTAAATTCGCACTTCACAATTAAAGATTAATAATTGAAAATGAAAAATTTCTGAAGAGATAAGTTATCTACTTATCTTTTTTATTTTTCCTGCACAATGATAATCCTCCAAAGCCACTGATAATAGCTATATAAAATCCAAAGTCATACCACCATCCAGTGTTTGCAGCTTCATAAACTCTAATATTCTTATCAAGAATACCTATTATAAGTGAAATTGGTGCCAACCATCCATGCCAAATTCCAGAGAAAAACCCTGCTGGTTTTGTAATAGTAGCTGCTCCATCTCCTGGAATACAGCCACTAAACATAAATAAAGCCATAATAATTACAATACTTGATAATAAAAGTTTCTTTTTCATAAATATCTCCCCTTAAAATTTCTAATTTAACTTCAAATTCTATTTATTATATTTATATTAATTTTTAAGGTAATCTATAACATAAGCTAGCTTCATTTCTGAACAACTATTAATTAATTCTCTTTCAAGTCTTAGAATCTATATTCATTTAAGTCATTAAATCCACATTAATATAGCTATTTATTCTGCTGCTTGCCATAAAATTTATCTCCTACTCTATATTAAGTTTACTATTAGATCTTATATTATATATAGGGTTCCTTAATGAAANNAAGGATTTAAGCTATTTTTATAGAAAGCTTATTTTCCAGAGTATATATTAAGTTTTCACATTGTACCCCTATATATAGATACATCATCATAATTCAATAAATGCATATAGCACCCAACTATATTATGTAAGGATGCTATATACTGAATTATATTTCTGTATAAATTTTAATACACTTTAAACTACTTCACTGCTAAAACAACACCAAACTCAAATTTACTATCTTCCACTGGAATACCATCGATACTTGCACCCTCTAAGATTTCTCCCTTTGGTGTTGGCTTTACCTCTGCTATAAAGGAATTCATAATTTCAGCCTTCCATCCGCATTTTTCAAAAGTTTCAATAGTATTTTCTCTTGTTGCATAATCTATACTGCTAAATTCTTTTATAAAATCCATATTAGCTTTATCATTTTTATCTATAAAATGCATTACTGACATAAATTTACCTTTACAAATTCTATGCATCTCACTAATTACTTCCCCTGGCTTTTCTATATTTTGTATACCTACATAACTAGTCATTACTTCAATTACATTATCCTTAAAAGGAGTTTTTCTTGCATCAAAGGCTACTAAACTCAATTTATCATAAAGTCCCTTAAATTTATAATATTCTTTATTTCTCAATAGTACCGTTGGACTAAAATCTGTAGCCAGAACATAATTCTTTCTTTTCTTCAATAACTCTTCAACTAGATATCCTTTACCACTAGCAATGTCTACAATCGCCTTGTCATCATCTACAATATTATTAAGTATAAATTCTCTTTGACTTTTCATTCCATCAATGTAATCCTTAGTGTAAATCTTTTCTACTCCATTTTTAAACATTTTTGAACTTCTTTCATAATCTCTCTTTATCTCAAAATAAGAAGCCTTAAACCAATAGTCAGCTCCATTCAAACTCTCTTCTGGAGTATCCATTAGTTTATTAAAGATTTCAGGATTTTCTCTAAAACATTTTTCTATACCACTTTCAGCTTGCTGCCAAAGGTCATTGCGCGATAACTCGGAAGTTAGAAAAACTGCAATTTCGTCTTTAACCTCATACTGTTCATTACACCCTAAGCAAATGATTCCAGCGTTAATTACCCTATCTTTACTTTCTTTTTTAATATCCCACTTTAATTCCCCATGACATAATGGACATTGAAATAAATGAATATGTTGTTTATGCATTCTATATCCCCCTAAATATATATTTATTAATAATGAAAATGGCTTATTTAATAAAAAGATTAAAATTAAATTTATACTTAGTTTATCTAATATCTTTTTCTAATCCAATTAATGCATAAGTATCTTGTCCAAAATCTTTATCTCCATAAATCCCTATAACTTTGCTAAAGCCTGCTTTAGTCCAAAATCGTAATGCTTTCCAATTCTTAAGCTGCACAGCTATACCTATTTTATTATAATTTGTATCTATTACATCTTTTGTTAAAGCTTCTATTACTTCTTGTCCAAAACCTTTATTTTGAATGTTTCTATCTAATACAAAAATGCTTATCCAAAGTGTTTGTAAATTAGGATATCCGTGATAAATATCAATAAACCCTATAATAGTATTACTCTCTTTTAAATAAATGGATTTCAAGCAATATTTCTCTTTGCTGGCATTCTCCACTGGCGGCAAATCTCCATCTGTTAAACACTTTAAAACATAGTTTTCTTCAAATTCTTCTCCTTCTAATAAAAGTTTATCTGTCCAAGTACTACAAATATATTGCAGCTGATCACATTCATCCATAACAGCATCTTTTATTATTAAATTATTACTTTCAATTAATTTAGAAATATACGTCCTCATACATATCCCCATTTTTTATTATTCTATATTCTTGACTAAATTATCTCACCTAAAAAGTCTATAACATAGTTATCTTTCTAGCTTCCGCCAAAAGCACTTTTCATCTTCTTTATAAACTATCATGCAAGTTTTCTCTAGCAAAGCGATTCACTGGCAAAGCCAATCAATTATCTGATCTATATTAAAGTATAGTGAACAAAGCCAAGATATCTTAAACTAAATAATCTAATGCCTCAATATAATTTAAATCGAGAGAATCGTTAATAAAATCTCTTAATAATTTTAAATGTCCTGCACCATATAATACTAATATGCGGTCTCTATCCTCTGAAACGCTTTTTAAATTAGATAAAATATGTAGATTTCTCTTATACCATGAAGCAACAAAATCAACTCCTATAGAATCGGAACCTATTCCAATTTCATTAAATGGTAAAAATGAAGTTGAATGTTGAAAATCATTAGTTTCCTTATTATTAAAAAATCTATATATTTTCTCTATACTTGTTTCTTCATTAAACATACTATAGTATAAATTTGCAAATTTCATATATGACTCTTCTAACTTCATGTATGCTTCTTTATCTTCTTTAGCCTTCTCAAACACTAACGGCTGACTCCATCCATCAAAGTAATCTATACAATGTATATGATTTATCTTATTATATTTAGCTAAATCAAAAGCAAATTTTATACGCTCATCTATTGAACTAGTGATATTATAATCTGCTCCTTTTATATTAATCTCAGACAAAATCTTATCTAAATTTAAATCTGATTCATTTAAAAATTCATTAAGATTTTATTATATTTTTCTTCTTCACTTGGTCTTAATTCAACACATAATTTATTAGGTTTAAACTTAGATATTTTCTTTATTAATTCTAATAATTCCATTTGTCTATTTTTATCTTGAACTTTAATAATATTTCTTCCTTCATCAGTCATAAAATGAAACGTACCTAAAATCATAATATTCTCATTATTCATAATTTACCTTTAGCGAGAGGGCGTATTATAAATACCAAACTCCCACTAAAACTCCCCCTTTAACTTTATACACTTTTTAATATTTAGTTAGTTGTTAATGTAATACTATATTTGTAGAGATATTCTTTTTCCTCTTCATCAAAAATAGTTCCTAATAATTTACCGTTGTTCTTTTCTATAATTTTCTTTGAAGCCGTATTGTCTATATTACAAGTTAAAATCACTTCAGATATTCCTATCTCTATAGCCTTTTCCAATGCCAATTTTAAAATCTGAAAACCATAACCTCTATTCCTATAATCTGGTGATATATCATAGCCTATATGGCCAGCACATTCTACCTCTTGGTGTCTAATTCTCACTACTCCTACAACTTCTTTTGTATCAATTAACCAGAATGTTGAAGTTATAACTTCTCCCTCAGGTAAATCGTTTCCCTTAGAGTAATTGTGCAGGTTATTTAAATAATCTTGGAAATTTTCTAATGCTTTTTTATATTTATTAAAATAATGTTCATTACTTATTTTTCTGTATGTTAGAGCATAATTTTCAAAACTCTTTTGATATTTTTTATTAGGCTCAACTAAAAATAAATTTTTCATAAATTGCCCCCCGTTCTATATACACTTCATAAGATTCTACGATTACAACCTTATTTTAAATTTTTTATCTTCTTTAAATTCTTCTTTTCAACTAATTGAATAGCTAAATTTTGCTTATACTCTTTTATCTCATATAGTTATGCCATTATTCACTATCTATATTACAATCACTAAAAATATTATAATTTATCTATTTCACAATCTTAAATATTAATTAATATTGCAAATATCCTTTAATAATTTATAAATGCTATAAGATTTACATAAATATTATAACATTTTTATTGTAATAAATATGATTTTATACAAATATATTACATTCAAAATAATAAACAGCAAAAAACACCTTATAAAATAGACTTTTTTAATTGGCTACTGCACAAGGCACTTTTTATATTTTGTAGTCTTTTAATATAACAGCATATTATCCTAATTCTTGATTTACAAATCATTCATTATCCTTAAGACTTTTAGTAAAACAAAGATTTTGCTTACTACGAGTATAGCCTTAAGCTTTTTATTAAAGTAAAAAATCTCCAAGCATATAAATTCTCAGAGATTTTTTCATATTTATAATAACTTACTTAAGATTTTATTTTTAATATTATCTAACTTTTTTATAGGTTACAAAAGAAACTACAGATGTTAATATGGCTAATACTATAGCTGAATAAACCTTACTCTTTTTAACTTCATGCTGCATATCTTTTCCTTTTTCTACAACACTTATAGAATTATAGTGAATATCCATATCACCATTATGCTCTTCACAAGCTCTATTAAATTCACCAGCTATTTCTAGCTTATCTCCTATTTTGTCATAGCTTCCCAAATTTTCAATTATAGCAGCTTTTTCGTTACTGCCATATATTCCAATAGCATTTTTACCGTCATTTATATTTATCCAGCAATCTTCTCCTCTACTCATTATTTCACCAATAGCTTCACCTTTGACTTTGATAGCTTTTTTATCAAAGCTCTGTGAATTAAATATTAAATCTGTTATCTCTATATAACTTTCACCATAACATATTCTACTAAAGATTAAGCTTAGTGCTAATGCTAATATTAATGTGCTAAAGTTTTTCCACATATCCTTTTTGCTCCTCCAATTAAAAATCCAATCAAAGCAAAGGCTGATAAAAATTCTAACCTGCCTAACCACATTGCAATTATATAGTAAACCTTCATTAATGTAGGCATTGTAGTAGATACTACACCTATTGATAATCCTACATTTCCTGATACAGAAGCAGCTTCAAAAGCTGAATGAATCAAAGGATAATCATAATAAACACCAAGCATTGTACCTATTAAAAATATTACTATATAACAAATTGCTATTAATGCAGATGTTTTAATTAAATTATCTTCAAGTATTAAATCTTTCATATAATGAAACTTGAATACATTTACCTTTCTTTCGTGACTTAAAAGTTTTTTAACTTCATTTATTATTGATTTAAAAATTATTCCTATTCTTAATCCTTTAATTCCTCCTGCAGTAGAACATGCACTACCTCCTATTATCATTACAATTACTAATATCATCAGTCCAAAATCCCCAAAGTCTGTAGCAAACTGTCTCATAAATATGTTTGCAAATCCTGTTGTTGTATGAGCTGATAACAAATTGTATACACCTCTTCTAAAAATAGATATAGCATCTTTATAAACTCCTGTTTTACTTAATGCTATTACTGTAAAAAATGAACCTAAGGTAGCAGTTATAAAAAAGCTTTGTGTTTCTATATTTTTTATAATTTCCTTTCTATTTCCTTTCCATAAACTGTAATGAAGTCCAAAATTTAATGAGCCTATGATAAATAATATTATCGTTACTATTTCATAACTCAAACTATGATAATAGTTTATATTTTGAGACATAGGTGCAAAACCCCCTGTACTCCATGAGGACATAAAAATATATAATCCATGAAAAAAGGCTGATACTGGTTTTAATCCTATTAATATCCCATTAATCCAAAGTACTATAGTGCCTATAACTAGATATATCATACTAATACCCCAAATTATTTTTGCAGTACCCTTTACATTGGGTGCGATTTCTATATCTTTTGCCTCTCCAACATACATTTTATACGCCCCTACCGTATCTTTAACTAACAGTGATAGAGCGAGTACAACCATACCTTGCCCACCTACAAAGGTTATAATATGTCTCCACATATTTAGCCCATTAGGAGCATGATCTAAATTTTGAATTAACATAACACCAGTAGTTGTAAAGCCGCTAATAACATCAAAACAAGCATCTATCATCGAATTATAAAATCCGCTTAGCTTATATGGAATTGCACATAAAATCATTAATATTATCCATGAAAATGATGCAATTACCACTCCATGCTTCCATTGAACTACTTCTTTTTTTATAGATTTATTACCGAAATTTATTAACAACAATCCAAATAAAATTGATATACACATGCTAATTATAAAATCAAAAAATATAGGCCCCTCTTTAAAAGCTAAAGAGGTTAATATTGGAAAAACCATAAGAATTGCTGTACCTATAATTATCACGCCAATATAATAACTAATTATCTTTAAATCTCTAAAATCATATATAGTCTTCATAAAATTACCTCATAACATTTGCAAAGGCTATTATCATTGCAAAAGCCATAATGAATACTGTAAAGCCTACTTCCACTAGTACACCATAAATAATTTTCTTTTTATTTAACATAACTCTCTCCCCTAAATATAATTTTCTGCTTCTTCAATTTTATTTGTAGGTATAATTGCCATTAATTTATCCTTACTTTTAATTTTTATATCTGGACTTGGATAAATTATTTCTTCTCCTCTTAATATAGAAACTATTAAAAATCCTACAGGCAAGCTTAAATCCCTAATGTACATATTGCTTAACGGACTCTTAGAGACTACATCAAACTCTGCTAAAGTAATCTTTCCTCTATTAAAAGGTTGAATTATTTTTAGTTTGCTATTGCTTAGTTCCTGTTCAATTATATTTGAAATTACTTCTGTACTACATACAGTGTCATTGATTCCTAATGCTTTAAAAACTTCGCTATTTTTAGGATTGTTAATCCTAGCAATGGTTCTTATACTTTCAAAACTTAATTTGACTCTTTGACATATAACAAAGTTTTCTTCATCTTTCCCTGTCACTGCTGCAATAACTTCAGCCTCTTCTATTTGTGCATCATTTAAAACATCTAAATTGCTCCCATCACCACATATTACATCTGTATTCAATTCTTCTGCAATCTTACTACAAAGTTCTAGATCCTTCTCAACTAATATAACTTCATACCTTTTCTCCTTAAGGGTTTTGACTAGGTAGTACCCTACCTTCCCCCCTCCAACTACGATAGCTTTCATAATTACAACTCCTTAAATCTACTTACACAAATCCCGAATTAATCTTATCTTATTTTCTAAATCTATAGCACAAATTATTTTATTATCATATTCAACATAATATTCATCCCTGCATATTAAGCTATTACTATTTATAATGGAACATACTTTACAGTTATATTTCTTTTCTATATCCTTAACTGCAATAGATTGATGTTTTTTAATAGTTACTTTCGTTATTACTATTTCTTCATTAACAATCACTAAATCCTCACTAACATCTTCTTTCAGTCTCTCCCTTAACATGTTAGCACCAAGACTTATCAATGAAATCCATTCAATTTCTAATTGCTTATATATACTCTGTTTTTCAATATCATTAACTCTACCAATAACTCTTTTTACTTTGAAAATATCTTTAGCTATTTTTGCACTTAAAATATTTATATTGTCATTAGGAGTTAAAGCTAAGAATACGTCAGCCTGCTTTATACCAGCTTCAATTAATATCTCTTTGTCAATTTCATTTCCTTTTATCCTTTGTCCATTAAAAACTACTCCTAAATTATTAAGATTCTTCTCATCATGGTCTATAACTACAACATCATTATCATCATTAGCTAATGCTTTCGCGATTGTGCTTCCCATCCTGCCACAACCAACAATTATGATATACATTTTAAAGCCTCCTAATCCCTCTTACTCATTTAAAATATTTAACCTTACTCAAATATATTCCTAACAGAAAAACTATTCAAATCACTAAGTATATTGTAAATAAAGTATTGTTGATGATTTATTGAGGAGTAGAGGAATAGTTTTGAAATTCTCGTCTAAACCATTAAAATATTAGATAAAATAAGCTAAAATCAAAATTCCCCCTATTTGTTAAGAAGATTTAACATAAAAAACCTAACCCTTAACATAAAAATAAGGGTTAGGTTATAAATATAAATTACAGTAAAAACATCGTAAAAATCGTAGTTATTAATAGCCCTATAATAACAGGTTTCATATTTTTTATTGCAAGCTCATAAGGACTAACTCCGCAGACTACTGCATAGGGTATAATCGTCCAAGGTACTAATGCTCCTCCCCCTACCCATATAGCAGATACTTGACCTAAGGCAGCTAAGGTATCTACTCCATGTCCAAGAGATGTTCCCAAAAGTCTTGCAATTGCTCCTACAAGGCCTAATCCTGAGAAACCTGAGCCATCTAATCCTGTTATTCCCCCTATAATTGTAGTGGTTACTGACGCTACTGCACCATTCATAGGTACTAATTGTGCTAAAGCCATACCTAAATCACTTACAATTCCATCTGCACCTACTGAAGCAATTTCTCCAAACAAATATCTAAATCCACCTGTTCCCATATAGAAAAATGCTGCTATAGGAATTACTGGACCAAATACAGTAAATCCAAATTTAAAGCCTTCAACTAAAAAATCTGGTATTTTATCAAGTCCTTTTTCCTTATAAGATGTTAAAGAAATTATTATTATTAACACTATTGATGTTCCACCAATTAGTGCTGTTGCTTCATTACCTTGAAGTTTTAAAAAATAAAGCAGTAAAATATCAATTATATATGCAACAACTATTATCCCTGCACTAATATTTCTCGTTCTTTTACTTAAGTTTACTTCTTCCTCTATTTCATTTATAGCAACTTGCTGAACTTTTTCATCTAAATTTAAGGATATATTTTCTTTAGCCTCTTTTCTTATATAATAATAAGCTATCACTGTAGTGGTTATTCCCATTACAATTACTATAGGTACACTAGCAGAAATAACCCCCTGTACAGGTATACCTGCTGCTTCAGAAGTTAGTTTTGGAGCTCCTTGAATTACATAATCTCCGGATAATGAAAGACCGCTACCAAAAATATTAAGACAAATTGCTACTGACATAGGAGTAAGTCCCGCTTTAATCATAACAGGAAGTACTACTACTCCAATTAAAGCAACTGCAGGGGAAGGCCAAAAAAACCAAGAAATTATCATAAAAAATATTCCTACTCCCCAATAAGCCACAAAAGGTGTTTTTACAAGTTTCTCAAATGGTTTAACTATTACAGTATTAATTTTAGTAACTGTAAGTAACTTACTAAATCCACTGATTACAGAAATAATCAATATAGTCCCACCTAGCTGCCGATATGCATATAGAAAGCTATCAAATATAACTTTTATAGAATCAATTATAGAATTTGTAGCTGAAAAAGCTATTAGTACAATCCCAATAATACAAGCTAAAGAAATATTTTTCTTAAAGCCTAAAGATAGTAATATTATTATTACCATCACCAAGTATATTATATGAACTATCCCTAATTGTATCTCCACATTTTCACCTCTTTTACATAATGTATACTGAAAACATAATTAGTAAATATACTAGTATATTTACTTCAGCCTCCTAAAAGTGCTTACTGTATAATATGTAAAAAGAAGTATTTGGTTTTAAAATATTACATTAGATAAGCCTGCTCAAAAAAATAACAAGTCACTATGTTAGTCTATTTTGTATCATACTACTTTCCCATATATAAAATAAACTATCATTTTTGACTTGTTATCTTCTTTCACATTTCTAAATAAGATATTATTTATTACTCTTATCTATTACATAGACTATTAGTGCTATGATTATTATTGCTATTATAACCTGGGGCAGAAAGGCTAATACACCAACCACTGCCCCTCCTATCATTCCAATTAGCCATATACCAGCTGCTATAACTAATAATAATAACAATGCCACTAAAATTATGCTGCCTACAAATTTAAAAATAATAAATATTAAAGCAAATACCGCAAAAATTATTAATAGCGTAAGGGCTGTAATCATAATTTTCACCTCCTAAATCTATTGAAATAAATAATTAGTTTTTTATCTATTCATTTTTCTTTATTAACCCTCTGAAAATATATTCTTATTTTTATATAACTATATGCTAACTTCTAATAAAGTTCTACAGAAATAAGCCAGCATTTTTATAATTATAAAAATACTGGCTTACTCACAACTTTAATCAATGAAGAATTGAAAATGGACANNTTATCTTTTGATATATACCAATAAGCTAAAGCTACAAATACAATACCTCCTACCATATTTCCTACAGTTACCATTAACAAGTTATATCCATATCCACTAATTGTTACTGATGCTGGATGAGGTATTAATAGTCCTATTGCAAGTAATGACATATTTGCTACGCTATGTTCAAAACCAGATGTTATGAATACAAATAAGCACCAAAATATCATTATCAACTTTGCGGTTTCTTCTTTTAATCTAAAAGAACACCATATAGCAAGGCAGACTAATATATTACATAAAATACCTCTTATAAATAGTTCTAGTGCAGGTGCTGCAATTTTAGCAGCGGAAGCCTTAACTATAAATTCTGCCACTGGTCCAGTAGCAAGTCCACTATAAGCATACAAAATAGCAATTAACACCGAACCTATCAAATTTCCTAAAAAGCAAAAAATCCAAACTTTAACTGATTCTCTTAAAGATACTTTTTTCTCCAGGCTACCTATAGCCATAACCATGTTGTTTCCAGTAAAAAGCTCTGACCCCGCCATAACTACTAAGCTTAATGCTACGCCAAAGCTAATGCCCATAATTA
>NZ_DKLM01000006.1:30878-35227 GCF_002455975.1 Clostridium sp. UBA6640 | reverse complement strand
TCTTGATAAATTCCTATATCAATTCCATCAAGCATTATAGAAATCATAGGATTTAAACTCTTGCCATTATAAATACTTCCTTCTCTTTTCTTTATTTTAAAGTGTTCAGCTTTATGTGTCTACAATATTATACTAACATCACTTTAGACTATACCCCAAATAAGATACAATCCCAGTCAGCGATATATCGTTCGCTCTGTTAATTTCTTCTTCTGAATATCGTACTTTAATTTCCCCCTTTCTTTGCATCAAAAAAGCAGTAAACTCATAAGAATCTACTGCTAAATTGATATTCGTTATTAAAGTTGCTCTTTTCTTTCATTTCTTATTTTCCAATTAAGATAAATATTTACTGATATAATAACAAGAGTGCTACAGACTAAAACTGTTTTGGCTAGCATTCCATAGCCATCTCCATAATCGGGAAACATAATATATCGGCTGATAAAAAATACTGCTACTATTAATCCAAGAGAAATGACACTGCTTACAATTGAAAATTGATGGTTTTTCATTTTTGCTTGTTGATTAAATATTTTCTTCTGCTCACTTTCCAAAATAGAAGTTTTAAGTAGCAACTCATCAGTTTCACTCGGCATTAATAGATAATCTGTTGTTACATCAAAGATATTTGCTATTTTTATTATCTTATCTAATTCTGGAGTTACTTGACCAGATTCCCATTTTGATACCGACTGACGTGACACACCCAATTCTTCACCCAATCCATCCTGAGACATACCTTTTGATTTTCTAAGTTTTAAAATTTTTTCAGACAAATTCATTTAAATAGCTCCTTCCTTTTTATATGAATAGTATATCAACATCTAAACTAACAATTCTATATATCAAGGTTTGAAATGTGTCAACTGCCAGGTTACAATGGTTGCAATATCAATAAATTCCGGTTCAAATGTGTTCAACAATTAAATATCTATGTGGCTTAATTTTTTTAACGTAAAGCATTCTGGAACAACTGCTTTCTTTGATATGGCACAATAATAGAACAGTTTTCTTTGTCGTGTTTCCATAAAAACATATTTAACCCATTTTTTTGATTGCAATAAATAGGATTCCTTTAAATTAGCACTAAATTTTAGCCAAAACTATGTACTAATTTGGATATTTCTTTTTTGAAAATTTGTAACCTCAATTTCTTGTCTGATAATTGAAAAAGCTTCTAATTCTTCTAAAGTTAATCATCAGAGTGTAAACATTGTCCAACGTTATGGCGTCCATTTCCACAGAACGGCGTTTTATTTATGCGATAATTATCAATTATTTCAGTCAATATAATTTATTTAATAAGAGTTGTAGGAGAGGTTTTTTTGAAAGCAATCATTCCGTTAAATGTGTCATTTGGAACAATGGTAGTTGTATAAAAGGATTTCAAGAGCTTTTGCCACCCCGATATTCCTACATTTAGCGTTGTAATTTTTTGTTGACTCTTCAAAATCCCTTGCCAATTTTCATTATCAGCTACTTTTAAAAAGTCAATATAATAAAAGTTACTCTCCATATTGTCAAGCTGACTATTCAACGCATTTTGGTTTTTAACTTCCATAACGCTAAAAATTCCATTGTTATCTTGTGAATTAAATGTTGTATTCTCTGCATCTGTCCCAATAGCAAAATAGTTTTCCCCTATGCTGTTCGTCAGCAATTCTCCCAAGCAAGTATAACCGGAAACAGAGGTTTTTCCAATATGTCCGTTATGACCGCTAATAAAGAGTACACTATCATCGCCATGTTGTAAAAACCAGTTTACTTTATCAGACATATGCTTATCCCGTAAAGAGTTATACTTGGCGTTACTACTCAACAGTATTTCGCTATACTGATAGATTGTATTTGCACTTTCCCTTGCAAAATCAAATGCAGTTTGTCCAGAAATGCTTACAATATCCCTTTCAGCAGCGTCCATTTCTTTTAACAACCCTAATGCATCCATTTTGGACTTATCCAAAACATCACTGCTTAAAGTCAATCTTGTTTCATCAGTTAATTGTGAAAATGCCATTTTATATTTTTTACTTAAGGCAGGTTCCGCTATATCTAACACGGAAAACAGATATTCCTTGTTATTATCGTATCGCTGTATATCCATTCCGTAAAAATGCAAGTCTTTTCCCTCAGGAGCACTTTCATTATAAGAACGCATCCAATCCACTAAATTAGCCATCTCCTGTGTGCGATAAATCGCAAAACCAATTTCTCCAACAGCATCTTTAGCAGTTCCCTTTCCACCATGAATATAGTCATCTACCTTTAACGCACCTCCAAAGTCACCTTCAATAATAAATGTCCGGCATCCATTGTTTGCGACCAATGCTTTGAACACTTCTGCTTTCATCTGATGATATTCTTTTACACCATGGCTCGCTTCTCCAAGCCCTACAATCTGCACATTTTCAGATACAGTTAAAGTGCTAATATCTGTTTGCAAAGTGGATAAATCCGTCGATATTGTATTTGTTCTATTCCCACACCCCATAAGCAGGGTCATACCTAATATTGCCATTGTAATAATACTTAAAATCCATTTCTTACTCATAATTGATTTCCTTTCATATTTTTTTGCTAGTTTGCCATTTCTTTATCATACATAATCAGAAGCAAAATAAAGAACCGGCACCATTGAGTTGTTTCTCACGAGGTATCGGCTCTGCGTCTATGCGTCTGGCTCTTTGATAACAGCTATATTCATTTGTTGGGCAGAGATTAAGGTTTCCTGTTTACATTTGGGACAGTATAATGGGAAATTTTCAAGTCTGGTGTCCTCTCTAATTTTAAGGCGAGTTTTATGTTCACATACAGGACATAAAATCCATTTATCTTTTTGCATGCCACTCCTCCAATCTCTTTATTTCTGTAATAAAAGAAAAGTCCTTGATTCAAACAATTAATCTTGTTTATCTCCTTCATTGAGCTTCTTTTCAATCCTTTGCTGCCCTTTCATATTGAAAAAGTATAGAATAACGAATACAACGGAATTAAAAATAGCTGCAGAGATAAAAGTAACCACTAACACTGAAATAAAGAGTCCATCTAATATTCCAGTATACTTATCGCCATATAGAGAATAGTTTCTTATTCCGTTTATAATGGTTATAGCAAGACTTGAAATTAAAATAGTCGATACTGTTGATACCTTTCCACTTTTAGAATTGTTCATAAAATCGTATCCGACTAACATACTTCTTACCGCAATGTAAGCTATTGATAAAATAATAATACCAAGCTCAAATGCATACTGTGAGAAGGACATATCCATCACATAGGACTTAATAAAAACAGAAACAACCGCAAGGAATAGCACTATAAGATAGGCTTCACTTTGAATTTTGTTGTTTAACTGTAAGACACGTTCATCTTTGATTTTTTTCCTTTTCATTATGGTTCCTCCCAAAATAAGTCATTTAATGTTTTGTTGAGAGCTTTGCATATTGCAATACAAAGTTTCAATGTTGGATTATAATTTCCGGACTCTATCAAACCAATAGTTTGACGTGTGACGCCAACAATATCTGCTAAGTCCTCTTGACTCATATCGCATTCAATTCTAGCAATTTTGAGTTTTTTATTTTTCACCAAATTCCTCCTTCTTCTGCCTTGATGATTAAATTGTACATTATACATTTCACAATGTCAATTATATATTGCATAAAGGAATTTATAATTGCTTTTAGACCTATCAGTAGACCAATTCTTTTTTCCAAATCAAGAAATAGACAAATCTACGCAACGCAGACAGCTTGACAGTCTGCTTGATGATATAAGCGATAAGTGATTTCAAATATAGGGTTCCTCAATGGGAATTTAACTTATGCGTAATTTTAATTTCCATAATTCTTCATCTTTTCTATGAATGAAAGATGAAAAATTATGGTTAAAACTTCACGGNNTTAAGTTTTCATATTGTATCCCCATAATCAGTGCCACATCAAAAGAGATTAAAGAAGTCGAAGCAGTTGAGAAGCGTTGCAGACGATACGGTTTTGCAGCATTTTTCTTTTGAACTTATTTGACAAAATGACTTTTTTCCTAGTTGCAGATATCAATGGCAAAGTAAAGTGGCAAGCAGGGCAAGGCGGTACACCCCTTGCGATTTTGCACGAAATTCCCTTACGGGATTTTGGCAAATCTGTTTGTTGGGGAGTATCCCCAATCCCCATTGAACACACAATAAATTGTGTGGCTACACTCCCTTCGGGGCTAAAAAATACAGGAAATATTACCTTTGTTCCTCTATCTTTTCTTTATCCGACATATTCTCCCCTAAAGCACGATCAACATTTGCCTATATAAAAAAATCTGTCTACCCTACTCAGAGCAAACAACTTTTTGTT
>NZ_DKLM01000006.1:15737-30869 GCF_002455975.1 Clostridium sp. UBA6640 | reverse complement strand
TAAACAAAAATGATGTCGTGGGGAGCTGGTGGTTCCTTGGCGGATAGGTATTTTCTCAAAAACAGAGCACAATAGTCTTCTTTTTTTCAAACTTAACCTCGGTAATAAACTGAATTATGACATCCTGATTCAAGATTTTATCTCATTTTAAGCATTCTATCATTGAGTTATTGTCCCAGTCCTCTATCAAATTCATTTTTGACTTATAGGTGTTAGCCAATAAAACTTTTTTGATTTTATTTCAGTTCTTCTGTATGAGCTGTTTTGCCTATTTTTCCTATGCCGATGGAGAAGATAGTTTTCTGGTTGTCCATCTGAATTATATTATGTGTTATCGATATCATCATTTATTTTTCTAAACTCCAATTCCTCGAATTTATCTAATGCTTTTTTAGATAAATCTAAATAGTTATCTATAATCTTAAGCATGTTATCTAATTCATCTTTTGCTTCTTGACATAATTCTTGGAATTCTTCATGAACACTATCCATTGCCTTTTGAACATAACTCTCTAAATATTCATCATATGCTTCTGCACTATATTCATCTTGAATTATCTGATTCGCCCTTTCTGAAGAATCAAAACAAGCTAATTCATATATTTCTTCATTACAAGATACATCTTCAAATTGATTCACTAAAGATCTTAGCTTTTCATAGTACTCATTTAATTCATCTAGGATACTGTCATCATCAGTTAATTGGTCAGCCACATCATAAATGGTGCCAAAGAGTTCTGAGCATTTATCTAACTCTAAAATAATATTATCAATTGTTATTTGGCTTAATCTTTCTTCTGTGTCATTATAGAAATATCCTTTTCCATCTAAATCGTCATAATAAAAGTAAACCTGATCAAATAATTCTTGTTTAAGAGCGAATAAATTTGATAAATTCATTTTAACTTCCAGTAACAAAGGAAGGTAATCATATTCAAAATATGGTGTTGATGACTTCTCTAGTTCTTTCGTTATTTCTTCTTTCAAGTATGTAATATAATCTAGATCTCGACTGATAATTCCAGATTCACTGTTGTTCTTACTTTCCTCAGAATAATTTGCAGAACCTAAATATACCACATTATTTGTCATTATTATTTTACCATGGTTGTCAAAGTTAAAGAAAATACTAACTTTCTCTCCAATGCTATCTGGTTTCAATTTAGTTAAATACACATCTATTTTCTTTCTTGCAGCCTTTCTATAAGTATCCTTATAATATGTATCCCAACGTGAAGGAATGTTGGTGAATATACTTATTTTTGTTTCTAAAGGTGTGTCAACTAATTTTTGGATGAGAAGTGACTGTTTTCCTGAAATATTGTAAGTCACAATAATAATTTCTTCAGCATTTTTAAAATCATCCAAAACTTCTTGATATCCTAACTCATTCTTAGAATAGACGAACTTTGCATCAGACAATATATATTCTTTTTTCAATTACATCCCTCCAATTTATTGCATTTTTCTGCTAATGATTCAACGCTGACTGGTCGCGCCAACTGGTTCATCAAAACTAATAGTGATCCTCTATGCTGCACCATTTCAATGCTGTTTACATTCTGAATCAAACCTCTATTTAATTTTTCAGATCTATCAATTAGTAAATTTATTATTCTAATACATTCCTTTTGTTCATTATTAAGCGTCTCTATTTTTTCAATTATACTGCTAGGCGTTGATTGATCAAGCGCAAAAAATAATTTTCCGAGTAATCCTACCCAAACGTCTGAAACTTGAATTAATCTTTCTGTTTTAGAATCTATAAACTTATAATTGTTTAGTTTTACTCCATCCTTAGTAAAAGGCATATCCTCTAACGATGATTCAGCCTCTGCTTCTTCATCAAAATAGTGCATAGCATTCTTAAATAATGCGCACCGCCCCGTTCTTAAACCTGAGTATTCCTCAACTAATAAACCAGGTGTGTTATCTTCAACGAAAAATAATTCGCCTCTGCGTCCATTTGTTTTCAGCAACTGCCTGAAGTTATCCAAATAGAAATCGTCTTCATCATAAGACTGTATAAGATCACTAAGTTCATAGCAAAAATCCTTAATATCAGCTTTCAATAAACTTGGATAATCGTATCTATAAAATATAGCTAGAATTTCATCCAGATGTGCTAAAACAAATCTATGCCAGCTTGCCTTCAAGGCTTGTACCCATTCTGGTCCAAAGTTAAACTGTGGCTGAGCGACAAATAGTGAGTCTACTATATCTACGATTGAATAATACATATTATTTAAAGTAGCGTAATGGACATAGGGACCACTGCTTTCTAGCCATGTAAGAAATTGATGAATTGGCTTCTTTCCTATTGCTGTCCAGAAATCAGATCCTCTACCAGCCAAGGTCTTAAACTTAATTTCAAGTGCTTTGATTTTCAACTCATTATATAATAAATCTAAATTGCATGAAGGTGAATCACCTTTGAATAAAACACCGCCAAGAATAAAGTCGTTAGCAATACCTTCATCAGCATTAACACCATTCTCAGTTAACCTAAACTTTCGAATGTTTCCAGTCTCATCATAAAAGAAACTATACATATCATTCATTAATGGAATTTCTGAGAATGTGCTAACTTGGTTTCTGTATTCATCTACATCCATATTAAATGCCTCCCATTAAGTATTAACTAATCAAATGTTTTAAAGTATTACTATAAAATATTAGTCATGGATCCTTACGCACATATGATATAGTACTGTTGTTTTGCCAGAACGATTATGGGTAGTTGTTATAAACCTTATTTCAGAGCAAGGATACTCCTTGTCAGCATCCGTGTCTGAAGAAACTAACATTACAGGATAAATGTGTTGTTTAACATGATTACAGTATTTTTCCCAAAAAGAAGAAAAATTACTTGTTTTCACATACACTAGGCATACATTAAATAAATTACCAGCAGTATCATAAGAATAGATTTTATCCAGATGAGCATTTAGATAAGATGTATTTAAACTGCTTAAATTTAGCGCTTCTATGATTGTAAAAGGCATTCCATTATTTTCTATAAATAAGTCTATTTCACCAGATAATTTGCCTGTAGCAGAAACCCCACGTCTAGTCTGATCTTTAATATTATATCCTGCAGTTTGAAGTAGATCACCAATAAAATCATTTCGTTCGTCCTCGGAAGCATCTATAAAAATTCTACGAGATTGTAGTTTAATACAAGCTAAATAAAGGTCTCTAATAAACGAGTCTCTTGGTGACAAAGTAGCTTGGGTATCTGTTAATGAAACTAGAGTTTCTGCTTTTACAACTTTAATCACATAAATATTTTTATTTGACACATTGAAACGATCCCATTCTAATAAAGGAGGATCTGATACTAAGCTAAGAGCGCGTTTTATTGGCTCAGACATATTAAATTCAGCACTTATGCCATGTACAATATAATTAGCTTCATCTTTACTTATTCCAATTACAATATACCCATAATCACAATCCATATTAGCTAATGCTGCAATAAAGAATGCTATATTTTGGGGTCTAAATTCCAATTTTCTGCAAATTATATTTTGAGCTGTTGGATTTTTTATTAAGTTTATAACTTCATCAATATCAATCATTTTTTCGAAGGCTCCTTAATGGTATCTTATTAACGCCTGTTAGTTTTAATATCTTTCCAAAAGTAAGCTTTTGGGGTTCATTTATTCCATCCTCAACCCATAACTCACAATCTTTTTCATAGTCTAAAAGATCAAATTCTGAATCATAGTACAGAACAACTTGCCCACAATCTGATGGACGTGTTATTAAGTAAATTTCAGTATTATGCTTTTTAATCACAAAAATAGTCTTACTAATTTGCATGCAATCTGAAATATCATAATCATTTTGTTTTCTTAAATAGTCCAAAATATTTCGTTGAGAACGTTCCAATATCTCTTTTACATAATTGAACATCTCTAGACTTCTAGTAGAGTCATGAAGAAATTCAGCACCAAATATGTTATTAGATAAGGCATATTTCAATTCTTCTTCAGTTGAAATGCCCCACTCAGCAAGAAATTCTTTAGAAATTTCAGTTACTTCTTTTGGCTTAATTTCTACTTGAGTGCGTGCTAAAATGCCCTCTAATTCTTCTACGCTTGATAGGCCATACTTAGATAGAACAGTGCTGTATTCTTCAACTTTCTGCATATTTTCAGCAATATCATCATCATTATAGAACCAATGTAAATTAGAACATAATTCCTTAAATGGAGTATTTATATATTCTTCAGAGCGGTGTCCTCGTAAATAATTATAAAAACTTTGAAAAACATTTTTTTCTTCTGAAGTTTGTCCCAACTTGTTTTTATTTGCTCTAATATAATTTACTATTTTATCAGCAAACTGATCATTTTTGACTGTTCTATTTTTAGGTAATTTTAAAAATATATCTTTAAGTAACAGTATTTCTCTAATATTGTAACCAACTATTTGACATACATCTTTGACTACTTCCTCGATTTCCCCTGAATCTAAAGATAATTCAGACGCTTTCTTAAATTCGCCATTTTGATTCGGTAAAATCGATATACGGTCAAGCAAATAATCCATACCTTGTTTTGTTATATAATCTATAAGTCTTGAGAGCCATTCGACAGCTGTTGACTCATCTTTAAAGTTACAGCTATTAATTAAGATTTCCATTGAACCATATTCACAAATATCATTACATATTTTCTGAATCCAAAAGTTTAATGCCAATCCAAAGAGCTCATCAGAAAAATTCTTCACTTTATAGGTTATCCATGAATAATTTTTATAAATATCTTTAAGGATGTCCAAAATCAAAGTTTGCTTTTCAATATCTTGAAATTTTAGGCAAAGTATTTTTCGATAAAATTCTTCCGTGGCTAAAGAATCTGATTTTAATTGTTTCTGAAACTCTGAAACCATATCATCAAATTTAAACTTACGAACGAATTTCTTTTGAGACAAATTAGTCGCTACTCTTTTATCTATTAATTTGACTTTTAAATCCAAATCCAGTAACAGTGATAATTCTTTGTACTTTTCTTCAATATTGTAATCGTAAAATAGCGTACTAAGCGAACAAAATTCTCCATTTTGATTTGGTACTATGCAAGGTTCTATGTTTAATTTAGATGCAAACCCATGCTCCGTTGAATATACTAAATCATAAAATTCGTTTAACCAAGTAAATACCTCTACATTTATTTGATTATTTAATGTGGCTACGTTTTTAAAGCTCTCGACCTTTTTAATCAAGTCTTCAACACTATAGTTGTGGCGCTCATCCCATAAAGAATTATACCAACACTCTAGTTCTTCATATTTGGGTAGCATATCTGGGACAAATTTGCTTGATATTTTCCAAAGGTTTAATCTAATATTTTCATTAGTATAGTTTGGAATGAGAACAGAATCCATACCCCAATCATCTTGTAAGGGTCTTCTCATGCCACCATGGGTATCAATAAGATCAACTTCTTTTATATGTGATTTAAGTCTATCTATGATTTTATTATTTAGCCAATCTTCACTTAACCACTCTTTAACAGGTGGCTCTGAGATTTTAGTAATATTATAAATAGCCTTATAGTTTTGGCATAAAAAATAATCTAAGAGTTTAATATATAACTCAGTAGCTTTAACAATGGTATCCTTATTTTCCTTTATATCCAATGGTTCTTCGTCGTCGAATTCTTTATCTGTTAAATAAATTCCATCTCGTGGTTCGGTTGGGTTAAACGCTGAGCTATTTATGACTACAGGGAATGAGAAATCGTCGGTCCCTAGAAGTGGGAAGTCACAGAATAGTTTTGGTAAATATTGATTTGCTGACTTTATAAATCTGTCACCATTTTGAATATCCACTTCAACAGCAATTGCCAAATTGGTTTCTTCACTATCTGTTAGCACGAAGATAAATCGCTCATCTTTTTTTCCATTTGTTGTTACATTAACAGACATTGACGTTGCATTTTCCAGATTGCTACTTTTAGTTTCACCTCGGACAATCGTTTGATGATATTTTCTATCTGATAATGTCGCGGAAACCGTAATAGAATTGATTTCAGGAACAAAAGCAAATACATATGGTGCGGATACAATAAGGTTGTTCAATCCATTTTTAGCTGTTTTAATACCATTATTATCTAAACTATATGTAAAGCAAGTATTAAAATCATCTTCATTTATAATACCGTTTACTTTAGTAGAATTCTTATCAAGTTGAATACAGCTTTCTTCTATCGATCTAATTATTGTATTTTGATCATTACTAGAACGATCTAAATCAATGTTAAAAGAGTAAGCTATATCATCGTTATCATCATCATCTTGCAAATAGCCTGATACATTTACTTTCTTCGAAAGCAGGTGAGTCGTCAAAAAACCTGTGCCAAATTTCCCTGTTGTTTTTTTTATCTTATTCTCTAACTTACCTCGTTCTTTTGTGGAAACTTGCTCAATAAGAAAAATTATGTTTTTAGTGGAAAAAAGCTTACCATTATGTTTGAATTCAATAATTTTATTTTGTTCATCAAAATTAATTACTATATCGACTATTCCACTGGAATTAGCAACATCTTTTGCATTTTGAATAAGCTCCCAAATCCAGCGATAGGAGGTAGCCTTGTCGTTCTTGGACTCTATATGTTTAAGCATATCAATAATTTTATTTGCAGCCTGTGTTTCCTGGGCTTTGCTACGCAATGTTTGTATTTTATTAGTAAAATCCATTATTTATCCTCCTGAAAATTATCTATATAGTCTCTTGTTTTATACCTCTGCTGCCCCGACGAAGTCTTTTCAATCGGGACAATACTTAAATCATCGTTCTTGATATAATTTAGGAATAAAGTGCCTAGGAGGAGTCGGTCACTGCGAGAGATCCTATTCCATTCATAACCTTTGAATAGATCACGAACTAGAAATATTTCGCCGGACTTGAGGTTTATAAGTTCACTTTTTGCAACATATAATAGCACAATTATACCTCCTAAGTAGAACAACGATAAAAACAACATTGTTAGTATAATTGTATATCTTTCCCTGTAAATATTCAACAGGAAAACAGCAACTTGGACATAATTTTACAGATTATTCTGAAATAAAATATATAAACTGCCAAGAATAAAATCCTCGAACTGTTGAGGATTTTATTCTTAGTAGCTTATTCTCATAGGAGCAGGGAACAGACCCTACTCCTATTTTCTATATAATCGTTGTGTCCCACTCATTTACTGAACATACTTTTTAAGAAAAGCGGTGCCCCTAATTTAATAAGCCTGTATATTGGGTCCATCGTATCCTTTAACTAAAATATACCCATCATACACTTCGATTTTTTGCACCTTATTTTTTACTACGTCCTCATTATAAGTGCGCCACAAATTAGTTCTGAGAGCTGATCTTTTAACCACTCTTCATTTAACTTAGGGGATAGGACACATTCTTCTTTTCCCCTTTCAATTCTGGTAGCACATCTCCACAAAACTTTACCACGTTCGGTTCTTCTACGATATGATTCACCACAATCTCCACACACTAGCAAATTGCCTAAAAAGTACTTGCTATTAAATTTGCTTTTAGATGCTTCTATACTACCGTCTTCATTATACACAATTCTTTCACGTCGTTTCATTTCCTCTTGCACTCTATCAAAAATATCCTTTGATACAATAGCTGGATGGGTGTCTTCCACATAGTATTTTGCTCGCTCTCCATGATTAACTTTTCTTTTGCCAGATATATAATCCGTAGTGAATGTCTTCTGAAACATAGTACAGCCCTTGTACTTCTCATTTTTAAGCATCTTTTGAATAACGTATGTTGCCCAGACCTCTTTACCAGTAGTTGTTTTGATTTTCTTGCTCTCCAAATACTCTTTTATCTGTTGTAATGTCATTCCATCTAAGTATAGCTGAAACATTGATTTCACGACTTCTGCTTGCTCCGGTACAATAACTAAGCTACCATTTTCACATTTATAGCCCATAAAGTTTTTGTATTTGGTGGATATATCACCATTTTCAAATTTTCGTTGGTATCCCCATTGAATATTCTCGCTTAAGTTTCCGCTTTCTTCCTGAGCCAAGATGCCACTAAGAGTGATTGCAAATTCCGCTTCATCATCAATTGAATTAAGGTTTTCATTTTCAAAATACATATTAATGCCCCTTTCTTTTAATTTTCTTATGATAATTAATGTATCTAAAACATTCCTAGGTAATCTACTGAGAGACTTTGTAAGAATGTAATCAATCTCACCATTACACGCCTTATTTATCATTTTCTCTAAATTAGAACGTCCTTTTTGTCTCAGCTCACTACCGTAATCAAAATAAACTCCTGCATACTCCCACTCAGTATTACTTTGTATCTTTGTTTCATAATGCGATACCTGTAAATCAATGCTACTTTGCTGACTTTCAAATTTTGTGCTCACTCTGCAATATGCTGCTACTTTTAATTTCTTTTTTTCCTCTATGACTGGTTCTATTATTCTAAACTGTTTCATTTGAATCTCTTTTCTAAATAAAGCTACAAAAAAGACGTGAGTTCACTTTCACTCACGCCTTTTTTCTGATTTTTATTTTATTTATCAACCCTCTGCAACAGGCATACAACCTCACAATGAGCCGTCTGCGGAAACATATCTACTGGTTGTACTTCTACTTAGATCTCTTGCAAGGGTTGCTGGGTCACAGGATACGTAGACTATTTTTTATGGGGACATTTTTGCTATTGCGTGGAGTAGTGATCCTTCGCAGCCTTTTCTTGGTGGGTTTAGTTATATAATCTAAATTTACTTAAGATATAATTATGAACCATCCCTTATACAAACCTCACCACTGTCTCCACATGAGTTGAAGCGAAAATATGGTATTAATACGCAAAAAGAAAGGGGGCTTTAAGAGTTTGTACCCCCTTAGCCCCCCCCTGTTAAGTTTATTAATTTAGCAATGATACATAACTTTTGTCCAATACACTAACACAAACCTATAAAGAGTATTACAGCCTATTGATTTCTTTTAGTTACAGCCAACATAAACAACATTTTTATTTGCCTCTGTTTTCATAACTGGATAATATTTTGAATATTTTACAGCCTCAATAAAATCTTTATGATCTCTTACATACTCTTCAAAATATGTAGCGTAAACACCTACTTTTTCTAAAACGTGAGCATCACTTGAACCAAATGTTGGGAGTTTTAGTTCGTTAGCCAAATGATACGCTTGCATATTGTGTTCATAACTAGTGCTTCCATTAAAAGCTTCAACACCTGATAATAGAGGAGCTAATCTTCTCATATTATTTCCTATGCCTCTATTATTATTTCTAAATGGATGAGCAGCAATTGCAACACCATTATTTTTCTTAACTAGGGTCAAAAGCTCCTCTGCACTAATCATTTCCTTAGGTATATCTTTTAAGCCAAAGGTCAAAATATCACCTTCAAAGGTTAAGATCTCTGCCCCTACTATAACTAAAACTCCATCTATTTTTGTAGAATCACCGATCTCATTTCTAAGTAAATTATTATCATGGTTTGTCACACACAAACCATCTATACCCATTGATTTTGCTGCACTTATTGCCTCATATAAATCTAGCTTACTATCCCAAGAATACTTATTCTCATGTAAATGGCAATCAATTATCATATAATTTCACCTTCTTAAATATTATTTTCATATTTTACCATACTATTATTGTGTAAATTTAATTATAGTAATTTATTATGCAAACCATTTTTGTATAGAATCTATTTATATAAAAGAGTTTGCTAAAAGAAATAGTATGGTTACAATTTTAAAAACTGTTGCTTTGAGAATGAATTGAGCCAAGTCAGTCTCTATATGTTAATTCTATGTTCAATTTCTATATTCACCATATCCCCAACCTCAAAATCACTACTTTCCTTTCCAGATAAATTTATATCTAGAGTATGCTGATTATTAGTAATTTTATACCCAGTATCTTTCCCCATAAATATCTTATCTTTAATCGTATATTCTCCATTACTATCTTTAATAATTTTAATATCCTCTGGTCTAACAATATAGTCTTTTTCCTCTTGCTTTAATACATTACACTTCCCAATAAAAGAAGCAACATACTCACTTTTAGGATAGAAATAAATCTCCTTTGGAGTTCCTACTTGTATTATATTGCTTTTATCCATAACAACAACCTTGTCTGATAAGCTAAGTGCTTCAGATTGATCGTGGGTTACAAATATCATAGTAATATTAAGCCTTTTTTGAAGTTCCTTCAATTCTTCACGCATTCTAACTCTAAGACTTGCATCTAAATTGCTAAGAGGCTCATCTAACAAAAGAATCTTCGGATTAGTCGCCATAGACCTAGCAAGAGCCACTCTTTGCTGTTGTCCCCCACTTAAATTTCCTACTCTATTATATTCATATCCCTCAAGCCCAACTATATTTATGTATTCCTTAGCTATTTCCATTGCTTTTTTCTTTTTTTCCTTACGATAAAATCTAACACCATATGCTACATTCTCAATTACATTCATATGAGGGAAAAGAGCATAACTTTGAAAAACAGTAGATATTGGTCTTCCTTCTGGGGGAAGGTTAGTAATATTTACACCATCTAATAAAATCTCTCCAGTATCTGGTCTTAAGAAGCCTCCAAGTACATTCAAGGTAGTAGTTTTACCACAGCCAGAAGGACCTAATATAGTCACGAACTCCCCCTCCGCTACATTTAGATTAAAATCTCTGATTCCATTGTTATTATCAAAAAGTTTAGTTAAATTTTTCAATTGTAGAAACATGGCTACACCTTCTCCTTGCTTAATAGCTTCATGGCAACTAGATTAATTGAAACAGTTATGATAATTAAAAAACTAGCCATTACTGCTCCTAGTCCATATTGGCCATTTGAAATATCCTTAAACATCTCAATACTAGCTACAACATTTCTTGGTGATACCAAGAAAATAATTGCTCCTACTGTAGTCATACAGGCCGTAAATATATTGATGAAGCTAGTAAGAAATGTAGATCTTAATAAAGGTAAAATAATATTCACAAGTATTCTAAATCTCGATGCACCTAAATCCCTGGCTGCATCTTCAATCTTTTTATCCATAGTTATAAAAGCAGCATTTGCTGCCTTATTCGACACAGATATATGTCTAAATGTACAATTTAAAATAACTATAGCTGAGGTACCTGTCAATGATAATGGCTCATTGTTAAAGGCTACAATATAGCCTAATCCAAAGAATATTCCAGGAATAATATACGGTAAGGATGATATAAACTCTATATTTTTCATCATAGGGATATTTCTTCTATGAGTATAGTAGGATAATAATATTCCTATTATAGAAGAGATAATCCCAGAAGTTACAGCAAGAACAATACTCCTATATAAAGATGGCAAATACATAAATCTAACCTTTTCAAAATGTGCTAAAGTAAATACTAGCTTGCCTGATGAATTGGTAGATATGGCAGATAAAAATATGTTTCCATATTTTAAAAGCATTAAAAGAAAAAATACTCCTGTTACTAAACCAAGCATAATTCTAAAACCCATTGGCAAGTTGAATTCATAATTATCACCTGCAACAGCTTTAGCCCCATCAGATAAATTATCTAGTTTAGACATGTTTTTACGATAAAAGTAAAATGCAATTATAGCTGGTGGAATAAGAAGAACAGATATAGCTGCACCCTTACCCAAATCAGCTGCAGAAAATATAGTCATATAGGCTTCTGTTGCCAATACCTTATACTTTCCCCCTATGATTATAGGAGTACCAAAGTCAGCTAAATTCATAGTAAATTGTAAAAAAAACACAGACATAATCCCTGGAAATATGCTAGGTAATATTACACTTAATAATGTTTCTATGGGAGTAGCTCCTAAGTCTCTTGATGCCAATACTTGCCTTAAGTCAATTGAATTTAGAGATGAAATAAGCATCATGGATGCAAGAGATATTTGTCCAATAGTTTGAAGTAAAACAATTCCCTGCCAGCCATAAGGATTAACACTAAGTCCCAATAAATTATATGTAATAAGCCCTCTTCGTCCAAAGAGCATAATCAATGCTAATGCAGATACAAAGGGTGGAGATATCATGGTAATCATCAATGAGTGATATATTATTTTCTTTAGTCTTCCCCTTTGCAAAAAAGTAAAAATTGCAATGCATAATGCAAAAAAAGTCCCAAGTACTGAAGATAAGATTGAAACAAATATACTATTTTTTATTAATTTAAGGTTTTGAGGGGTCAGTAAGTTTTTGTAATTATTGAAGGAAAGTACTCCATTTCGATATACAGATGTGGATATTACCATTACAATAGGATATAAAATAAAAACGAGTAAACTTATCACAACAAATAATAGAATTAATTTATCAATAATATAGTCAAAGGAAAGAGCTGAAAACTCAACTCTTTCCTTTTTTTTCTTGCTATTTATCACCAACTAATTCTCCCCATCTTTCAAGGATTGAATCTCTCTCACTACCCATTAATTCTAAGTTAAAGTTAATAAGTTTACTCTTATCTAAATCTTTCATCAATTTTGGAGCTTCAACATCATCTCTAGCCATAATTCTAGCATCTGCTTCTCTTAATATTGCTTGTCCTTCTTGCGATAGATACCAATCTATAAATACCTTTGAAGCCTCAAGGTTTTCTGTAGCCTTAAATATAGCTATCGGTGCAGGAGTCCAAGGTATTAAATCCTCTGGATATACTACACTAGTTGGATTAGTATCCCCAGCTGCAAAAGTACCTCCTGTAATAGCAACGACTCCTATTGCAAATTCACCTGCTGCTACCTTTTCAAGAGGTTCTCCGCCTCCCTTAGCATAGAATTCGATATTTTCATTTAGTCGTTTAAAATAATCCCAAGCCTTTTCTTCCCCCCATGCTTGAATAAGTCCACTTACTATAGCATAGTTTGTTCCTGAAATAGCAGGATTAGCCATCATTACTTCACCTTTATATTTTGGATCAGCCAAATCTTCCCAAGTTTTTGGAGCTTCAAGCCCTTTTTCCTTAAGGATATCATTGTTTACAATAAATCCAGCTGGAACTAAAGCAAGACCTGAATAATTTCCATCTGCATCACAATATTGTGGATTTATAGCCTCCACCTCTGGAGACTTATATGTTTCTAAATAACCTGCATCCCTAGCTGCTATGTAACTATCTACTCCACCACCAAACCATATATCAGCAGTAGTATTTCCATTTTCAGCCTGTAATTTTGCAAGAGCTGAACCTGTAGACATACTTAACCATTCAATCTTTATACCAGTTTTTTCAGTAAAAGCATCAAATGAATTTTCAGCACCACCATAGGCTACTAAAACTTCTAATGTAGTCCCTTCAAATGGCTTTTCATCTTTTTTCCCAATATTTTGAGAAACATCTTGATTTGTATTAATCTCATCTGCATTTTTCTTGTCACATCCAGTAAATGTGAAAGCCATAACCAATATCAATAATAAAGTTACTATTCTTTTCACCATATTTCCCCCTTATATAAAATTTGCCAGGCCCAGTCTATCATATTGATATACACAAGTCAAATTGGATTTTCTTATAGTTTCATATTCATCTATAGGTAAAATTAATATGACTTTCCATACACAATAGCCCCCCCTAGCAAAAATTCCCCTATACTTATCGTATAAGGGAACAAAAATTATTCTAGATGATGTGGAAGCTATTTCCTACAATTATATCATCAACCTATTCCTTCTCTATCAACACTACATTCTCAACATGACTTGTTTGAGGGAACATATCTACTGGTTGTACTTCTACGGTTTTATAATCTAAATCATTCAGAATTTTTAGGTCTCTTGCAAGGGTTGCTGGATCACAGGATACGTAGACTATTTTTTGTGGTGACATTTTAGCTATTGCGTGGAGTAGTGATTCTTCACAGCCTTTTCTTGGTGGGTCTACTACTACTACATCTGCTTTGATGCCACTGTCTATTAGTTTTGGTATTTCCTTTTCTGCTTCTCCAACTATGAATTCTGCATTAGTTACTCTATTTGTCTTGGCATTTTCTATTGCATTTTCTATGGCTTCAGGTACTATTTCTACTCCATAAACTTTTTTAGCTCTTTGAGAAAGAAATAAGGATATTGTTCCTGTTCCACAGTAAGCATCGAATACTGTTTCATCCCCTGTAAGGTCTGCATATTCTAGAGCTTTTTCATATAATACTTCTGTTTGTATCGAGTTTACTTGGAAGAAAGATAATGGCGATATGTTAAATTTAAATTCACCTATAAAATCTGTTATAGTATCTTTTCCATATAAAGTTTTTGACTTTTGTCCTAATATAACATTGGTTTTATTTTTATTTATATTTTGAATTATAGAAGCTACTCCTTCTATATTTTCTGTCATAAGCTCTATAAATTCATTACTATATGGTAACTTTTGTCCATTAGTTACCACAACTATCATTATCTCTCCAGTTTTAAAACCTTTTCTGATCATTACATGTCTTATGATTCCACTATGTTTTTCTTCATTATAGGTTTCTATATTGTATTTTTCTATCCATCTTTTAGTTAATTCTACTACCTTATCTGCTACTTCATCTTGTATATGGCATTTTTCCATATTTATTATGTCATGGCTTCTTGATGCATAGAATCCAACAACTACTTCACCATCTTTATTTCTTCCTACAGGAAGCTGTACTTTATTTCTATAGTTGTATGGATTTTTCATACCTAGAGTTTTATGTACTTTAATATTTTCAAGCTTTCCTATTCTTTTTATAACTTCCTCTACTCTTTCAGTTTTAAAGTTTAACTGAGCTTCATAGTTAGTATGTTGAAGATTGCATCCGCCACATCTTTTATAAATAGAACAAATAGGATTCTCCCTTTCCTCTGAAGGAGATATTACTTCTAAAAGCTTACCTATTCCATAGTTTTTATTAACTTTAATTACTTTTATTTTAACTACTTCTCCTTTAAGTGCTCCTTCTATAAATGTAGTAAAATTATCTATTTTACCTACACCTTCACCTTGGTGTCCATTACTTTCTATTTGAAGTATATATTCTTTGTTTTTTTCTACTGCTGTATTATAACTTTTTAAATTTGCCATTTTATCACCTTTCATTGATAGT
>NZ_DKLM01000006.1:11636-15703 GCF_002455975.1 Clostridium sp. UBA6640 | reverse complement strand
TACTTAAGAGTGTAGCTATATTTAACTATAAACTAATTTTTAAGGTAGTTTATCTATATATTGATTCTAACCCATCTATTTATTGTAACAGAAAGAAACAATTTCAACCATAAAAATAATAAACCAGAAATCTTAAATGCCTCACATCATACAAGGCATCAAGTTCTGCTTATAGTGATGAGCGCTATAGGTAGGTTCTAACAACGCAGTATGATAGAAAATAAACTAACTAAGGCATCTGAAAAAAATAATAGATTAAAGATGGTAGTATATTTTTTATCAGACAAGGCGTTAGGTTCTACTCATAGTGGCGCTATGTGTAGGTTCTAACAACGTAGTATGATAGAAAATAGGCTAACATACTGATTTATTATTTTTTGAAGATACCTAATTAAAAATGACATGTTGCCTAATGCAACATGTCATTTTAGGAGGTTATGCTTATCACTGGAGAACTTTTGAGATTTTGCTATTTAAAAGTTTGGCACTGGGTTCTTGCACTAGTTAATGCACCAGGTCCATGAATTTGTATATAATCAGCTGAACATTTCTTATCAATATTATATGTACAGCTTACAGCATCACACTGTATGTGTGGGCTCATTTCTATGGATGAATTAGTAAATGCCTGTCTTATTTCTCCTGGTACATTCATATTAAATACATTTGAAATAGCATTTTTTAATCCTTTTTCAGCAAAGGTTCCACATTGAGTTAATGAAGTACTATGAGCATTTAATCCTAATACTTGAATAGTATTAGCTGAACATAGTCCTGACATATTATATACACAATTTTCAGCACTACAACCTAAAGTTCCATTCATAATATCACTCCTATTCTTCCATGCTTCTACCTTTATATAGAGAACCAGGCTTTACAATAGCTTCACTATATATAATAGCCAGGCTCTCTTAAATAGGTTTATAAGCTAAACATAAAGTTTAAACTTATAAATCTATGAATCTATTTTGTGTAGAATTTAAGATTTTATACATAGAAGGATACATGTAAGTTTTTCCAATTATTATTTCGCAATATATGGAAGGTTTTTGATTAAATTTGCTATATAATTTCTCATAATAAAATTTATTTTTATGCATAAAAAAATAACACCCAATTAGGGTGTCAATAATAAAAATCAGTTGCCTATATGTTCCATTTAGAATAATGTCCATATACTTATAATATTATACATAAAATGGATTAAGAACTTATATTTGTTCTTCCACTGTAAACTAATCCACGTTTAGAGTCCATAGTTATAAATGAACCTGTTTTAATAATTGATATTGCATCTACTGCACTATATATAATTGGAATATCTCTAGATGAACATTCTAGCACAACACTTGTGCTCATCTCATCCTCTTCTACAATTATTCCAGCTACATTATCTAATACATCTAAAAACTCTCTACCTAATCTTTTTACTACAAGTATGTCTCCTTCTTGAATGTTATTTACAGCATCTTTTACATCTTTTGCATATAAAGCTGTACCGAAGGCAGTTACATCCGCTGTTCCTTTACCTTTAAGTAATATATCTCCTACTATATGAACTTTCATCATATTAGTACTTCCTACATAGTTTGCAGGTACTCCTGCTACCATAACTACAAGGTCACCTTTAGATACATATCCTTTTTCTAATGCAACTTCTGCGCATTTCTCTATAAGTTCATCTGTACTTTCTACTTTTTCTGCTTGTATTGCATATACGCCCCAATTTAAAGCTAAACTTCTTGCAACTTTTTCATAAGGAGTAACTGCAATTATAGGACATTCTGGTCTGTATTTTGAAACCTGTCTTGTAGTATGACCACTTTGAGTTGCAGTAATTATAGCTGATGCATTTAATTCTTTAGCAGTAGCACAAGTTGCTAAACTTATAGCATTTGATACATTAGGAATATGACTCATTTGGCTCTTAGATAGTGATGATTCATAGTTTATATGTTTTTCAGAAGTTATCGCTATTTGAGCCATTGTCTTAACAACTTCTACTGGATATTTACCATTAGCTGTTTCTCCACTAAGCATTATTGCATCTGTTCCATCAAATATTGCATTAGCAACGTCTGATGCCTCTGCTCTTGTTGGTCTTGGATTTCTAATCATAGAATCAAGCATTTGAGTTGCTGTAATAACTGGTTTTCCTGCAGCATTACATTTTTCTATTATCATTTTTTGAACTACAGGAACCTCTTCTGTTGGTATTTCAACACCTAGATCTCCTCTAGCAACCATTATACCATCAGAAAATTTTATAATTTCATCTATATTATTTACACCTTGTCTATTTTCTATTTTTGAGAATATTTGAATATCTTCTCCACCATTTTTGCTTAATACTTTTCTTATATCTAAAACGTCAGAAGCCTTTCTTATGAAAGATGCCGCAACTATGTCTATTTCATTTTCTATACCAAATATTAAATCTGAAACATCCTTTTCTGTTAATGAAGGAAGGTTTATTGCAACATTAGGCACATTGACGCCTTTATTGTTTCCTATAACTCCAGTATTTTTAACTAGAGTATTAACTCTGTTCTCTTCTACACTTTGAACCTCTAAAGCTACAAGTCCATCATTGATTAAGATAATATCATTTTCATTTACATCTTCACAAATGTTATTATAGGTTACGGAACATTTGGTTTCATCACCGATAATTTCTTCTCCACAATATATAGTAAAGTTAGTACCCTCTTTAAGTTCAACAGTATCATTACTAAATTTATGAGTTCTAATTTCAGGTCCTTTAGTATCTAAAATTATTGCTATATGTTTTTGTAATTCTACCCTTATTTCCTTAACCATATCAATTCTTTTCTTGTGTTCTTCGTGACTTCCATGAGAAAAATTTAATCTTGCTGCATTCATTCCTGATTGTATTAAGGTTTTAACTATCTCTCTATCGTCAGTAGTCGGTCCAATTGTACATATTATTTTTGTTTTTTTCATCTCTTTTCCTCCTTTAATTATGCCCATCCTTTTGTTGCCAGGATTATNNGGATTATATATTAGTAAGATAGAGCTCTTGATATATTATATAGCTTCTCATCAAAACTTCTTTCCATTTTAAGAGCTTCATTGATATCCATATCAATGATTTTGCCTTCTCTCATACCAACAACTCTGCCACCTTTATCTTGTATCAATAGTTCTACTGCTTTTGCACCTAATTTTGAAGCTAGTACTCTATCAAATGCACTAGGATTTCCACCTCTTTGAATATATCCAAGCACTGTAGCTCTACTTTCAATACCTGTAACTGCCTCAATTTTTTCTACTAATTTGTGAGCTCCACCAATATTCTTCGCTACACCTTCTGCTAATATAATTAGATTATGTAGTTTCCCTCTTCTCTTACCTTCAAAAATTGATTGGCATATTTCATCAAAATTGAACTCTTTTTCAGGTAATATTACACTTTCAGCGCCACCAGCAATGCCAGCATGAAGTGCTAAATCACCACATTCTCTTCCCATAACCTCTATAACACTAACTCTTTGATGTGAAGTAGATGTATCTCTTATTTTATTTATAGCATCTAATACAGTATTTAATGCAGTATCAAAGCCTATAGTATACTCTGTATAAGGCAAGTCATTATCTATTGTACCTGGAACTCCTATAGTTGGCACTCCATTTTCTGATAAAACTTGTGCTCCTTTAAAAGATCCATCTCCCCCTATAACAATTAATCCATCTATTTTTAAAACTTTCATAACATTAATAGCTTTTTCTCTTCCTTGAGGAGTCTTAAAATCATCACTTCTAGCAGTTTTCAGCATAGTACCACCTCTGTGAATTATGTCCGCTACAGAGCTTCTATTCAGTTCCATTACGTCTCCGCGAATAAGGCCATTATATCCATTTTGTATTCCTAATACTCTTAAATTGCTATCTGTACCCATTCTTACTACAGCTCTAATTGCTGCATTCATAGCAGGAGAATCTCCTCCACTAGTTAATACTCCAATAGTTTTCAATGTAATCACTCCTCTTTATTATTATAACTATCATGTATAGATGTTGTAATAAGGCATATGAAAGAAAAT
>NZ_DKLM01000006.1:11309-11435 GCF_002455975.1 Clostridium sp. UBA6640 | reverse complement strand
ATTTTTTTGAAGATGCCTCAATCCAAAACTATCACTATATAGATTGTAAGCAAAATCAAAGATATAATCAATAAAATTAACATATGTTTAAAGGTCATACTTATACAATTCACAATTATGGATATT
>NZ_DKLM01000006.1:4268-11123 GCF_002455975.1 Clostridium sp. UBA6640 | reverse complement strand
CAGAGGTGGAGAACTAGCAATTGTATTGCTAGTAAAAAAACTATTAAAAAAGTTAGTTTGATTAAATCTAATTACAACAATAGTGTATATTACTAAAAACAGTATCACCATATATGATTACCAATATTTTTTATATCAATACTTGTAAATAAGAAAAAGCTATGAATTAATCATAGCTTAATCCTATCATTCAACAACCTTTACATTTTCTTCTCCAAAGGTTTCTTTCAATATTTCTATTGTATCATATTCGTTACTAAGCCATGCAGATTTATCTATTAAATAAGATTTTCTATCATCTGCTGTGCATAGATATACTGGAGTATTTCCTTTAAAAGCTTTAAGCCCATTTTTTATTTCATTAACAGTTGGTGTAAGTAAAGTATTATCCTTAATTAAAATATATATTTTATCCTTATTGATATTAATAAGAGGTTTTACTTCCTCACATAATATTTTAGTTTGCTCATCTTCTCTTACTGCCACCCTGCCTTTTACAATTACAATTTCATCTTCATTAACTAAATTTCTGCAGTTTTCAAAGGTTTTAGGAAATACTACAACTTCTATAGTTCCATATAAATCTTCTAAAGTTATAAATGCCATCATAGTGTTATTTCTAGTTGCTTTTCTACTTACAGCAGAAATTAAACCTCCAATTATAACTTTATCTCCATCGCTGACCTTAAGATTTTGCTCATCTAATTCCACTCCATCCTCAAAGCCATCTTCTAAAAGTAAATCTGAGATATTATGACTTGTTTGAAATTTTAAGGATTTTTCATATTCATCAAGTGGATGGCCAGATAAATAAATTCCTGTCATTTCTTTTTCCATGGCTAATAGGTATTTCTTATTAAATTCCTGTATTTTAGGATATTCTATCTCAAAGTTTTTCTCTTCTAAAATCTCTTCAAAAAGACTTATTTGTCCTTTAACATTTCGTTTTTTCTCATTGTGAATTCCATCTAGCACTTTTTCGAATACTGCTGATAATTGTGAACGATAAACACCTAAAGAATCAAAAACGCCTGCCTTTATTAAGCTTTCAACAGCTCTTTTATTTACTTGTGCAGTGTCTATTTTATTGCAAAAATCCATGAATCCAGTAAACTTACCTTTTTCTTCTCTATGTTTTACTATGGATTCAATAACATTTTCTCCAACGTTTTTAATAGCAGAAAGTCCAAATCTTATGGTTTTATCTTTAACAGTAAACTCAGAATAACTTTCGTTAATATCCGGTGGAAGCACACTTATGCCTAATTGGTTAGCAAACCTTATGTAATACGCAACCTTTTCATTACTTCCTTTAACACTATTAAGCATTGCTGCTATAAATTCCGTTGGATAATAATACATCAAATAAGCAGTTTGATATCCAACAACTGCGTATGCCGCTGCCTTTTCCTACTCTTACTTTCATAAGCCTATATACAATATAGTTGTAGGCTGGACTATACCACGTACTAAATGCTTAGTACCTCCTATTATAGTCTCTGAACGTCTTTCCCATGTAATCTTTCGTATTTTCTCATCATTCCAAAAGGTTTATCATAAATTTTCAATTTCAATAATTCAATATTATCCCTAGAAGCAGTTCTTATTAAATATATACCATTATAGTTATTTTTAATAAATTTTATCTTCAAATTATTAAGACCCATATATTCCAACATTTCTTTACACCATTTTATAAATTCAAAAGATGCTGAAGAAATGAAAAATTCTTTTCCATCTTTTCTAATCCACCCATCTCCATCTATAATTCCTCTTATTATATAATTTAAATATATAAGCTCTTGCTCATTTAATAGTGGTTTTGTTAATATATGAGTTTTATTAGAGATTACACCAAACCTTTCTACTTGTTTTACATAATCTTTTCCATAAAATGTTATTCTATATCTATTAAGTTTTCCTTTACTTCCAGGTGAAAACTCTTTAAATTTAATATTTATATACCTAGCTAACATTTCTATAGCATCTTTGTCAGTTAAATCTAAAGTAATACTTCCCCTTTTATCATTCACAGATCCATCTGTTAGTAATAATCCTAAAAAATAAGCTTTTTCATAACTATTTATAAATCTCATTGAGAAATTATAATAAGATTTATTTTCTATTCTCAATTCATTAGAAGATCTTCTTTCAATATTAAATTTCTTTAATTTATTTAAAATAGATTCTCTTGTTTTATATCCATATATTTTTGATATTTCAGTACTACTTTTCCCAGATTTATATAGCTCTATGATTTTATATTCATCAACTCTAGAAACTTTTGATATAGAATACATATTCTGAAACTTCTTTTTAACATCATTTCTACTTGCTAAGTCTACCAACCTTCTATAAGTAAGATTATATCCATATCTATTATTTAAATATAATGCAACCTTATTAGTATCATGATAATTCTCATATAAATATAATATTTTTCTTAGCTCGTTTTTTGAAAATTTATGATTATTTTTTGATAACTTTATTGAAATATCTCTGATTTCTTTTTCTTTTATATTTAGAAAATACTTTTGACTTAAGATTTTTTTAATTTCTCTTATGGTATTACCCTCATCCCTAAGCTTATATATTTTTTTAATAGATCGCTTATCTAAAATAATACCATCTCCTAAAGTACATCTTTATTGGGAAATTTCGCTGCTGATAACCCATTTTATTTTATGTGATTTCATAAAATAAATACTTAGAATTTACTCATATATCATCTACTTAATTTTTTCTGACTTTCGTCCACCATCACATCTGCCTTTACAAACTATGTTGTGGTTTAAGTAGCTTTAGGGCTTCCCAGCAATTTAAGGAGTTTTTAACTATACATCACTATATAGTGCCACACTAAATTTATGGCTTTTGTTGAACGCATAACTTGCAAAATCCATCATTTGGTCAAATATCTTATTTGCTGCATCTTCTGATATATCATTTCTTAAACAACCAGGGACTTCTATATCTCCCTCATCATTTACTATTCCATAAATAAAATTCTTTCTTTCCTCTTCCATGACCTTGTGCTTTTTCTTAGACATAGCTCTTCGCACTAAGTCACTTCTTCCCAGGGAATATCCTCCTAATTTCCTAACTATTTCCATTACCTGTTCTTGGTAAACCATAACTCCATACGTGACATTAAGTATTGGCTCTAGTTGCGGTGTTTCGTAGGTTACTCTGTTTGGATTTTTTTTGCTTTCTACGTATCTTGGTATTTCTGCCATTGGACCGGGTCTATAAAGACTTATCCCCGCTATAATATCCTCTAGTGAATCAGGTTTTAGTTCTTTCATAAAGCTAGTCATACCTGATGACTCCAGCTGGAATACTCCTGCAGTTTTACCTTCTCCTATCATTTTGTAAACTTTTGAGTCTTCAAAATTTATTTTATCTAAATCAATATCAATACCTCGGTTTTGTTTAATATAATTAACTGCATCTCTCATTACTGTTAAAGTACGAAGACCTAAGAAATCCATCTTTAAAAGCCCTAACTCTTCTAAAGTACCCATAGTAAATTGAGTTACAATCATTTCCTCATTTTTTTGAAGAGGTACATAATTTACAAGAGGCTGAGATGCTATAACTACTCCTGCAGCATGAGTTGAACTATGTCTTGGTAGACCTTCTAAATCTCTTGCCACATCAATTAGTTCCTTAACCCTCATGTCGCCTTCATAAGCTTCTTTAAGTTCAGGATTCATATTTAACGCTTTATCAATAGTGATATTTAAAACTGTAGGTATCATTTTAGCTATTCTGTCTACTTCTGCATAAGGATAATTCATAGCTCTACCTACATCTCTAATGCAAGCTCTAGCTGCCATTGTTCCAAAGGTTATAATTTGTGATACATTATTAACCCCATATTTTTCAACAACATAATCAATAACCTTTTGCCTGCCTTCATAGCAGAAGTCACTGTCAATATCTGGCATGCTTACTCTTTCTGGGTTTAAGAACATTTATTGTTAGCCGCAGGCTCTTTATCCTACGCTCTGGAGATTTCTCTCATTTTCATCAGCTAGTCATTTCTAGCTCAGTTTGGACTATATCATCTTAGCAAATCTTAAATGTTTCCTTTATCTTCAATACTATAAATCTGTATATGAATATATGTTTGCTAAGCCCGGCACTCGTGGAGGATATTATTATTTGGCTATTCAATCCTCTAGTCTCTGAACCTTTCTAGTACTTTTATACCTTTCCTAGACTTGGCTGCTGATTAGCATGCATATTTTTTATGTTTAGCCTTCCAGCAATTCACCGAGTTTAACTAGCGCATCTTACTTCACGCTCAAAGAGTAAGCCATATTTTATTGGATCTATTTTTGTTATTCCTAAGGTATAGGCTACTATTGATCCTGCTGCTGAACCTCTTCCTGGTCCAGTTGGTATTCCATTTTCGTTGGCAAATCTTATAAAATCCCAAACGATTAAGAAATAATCAACATAACCCATTTGATTTATGATACCTAGCTCATATTCTAGCCTATCAACTATTTTTTTTGCCTCATCGTTCTCTTTAGTTATTTTTATAACCTCTTCAAAATCAAAAGGCTTTTCTACTAAAGATTTAAAAGCTTCATACCTCTCAAAGAGACCACTATAACAGGTTTTTTTAAGATAATCATAAGGGTCTACCCCCTCCGGTAATGGAAATTTAGGTAATTTTGATTTGTGGAATTCATAATCAAAATTGCATTGCTCTGCAATTTTCACTGTATTCTCTAATGCCTCTGGAACATATCCAAAGATTTTTGCCATTTCCTCAGGAGATTTTAAATAAAACTCGTTAGAAGGATACTTCATTCTCTTTTCATCTTCCATTGTTTTTCCCGTTTGAATACATAATAGTATTTCATGAGATTTTGCATCCTCTTTATTTATGTAGTGAACATCATTAGTACATATTAATGGAATATCACATTCTTTTGATAGTTTAATTAATTGTTCATTAACTCTTAACTGCTCATCCATACCATGATATTGAAGTTCTAAGTAAAAATCTCCATTAAAGATTTCTTTAAATCTTAGTGCTGATTCTTTTGCTTTTTTCTCATTATTTTGACGTAAATAGGATTGGACTTCTCCTCCTAAACAAGCACTACTTGCAATAAGCCCTTCACTATGAGCTTTTAAGAACTCATGGTCAACTCTAGGCTTATAATAAAATCCATCTATGGATGCAGTAGAAACAATCTTCATCAAATTTTCATATCCAACTTCATTTTTTACTAACAACACTAAATGATTGGTTTCATTTTCACTGTTAGCATCCTTAATATGCATAGATTTAGATGCAACATAAATTTCACATCCTATAATTGGCTTAATACCTTCTTCTTTTGCAGCCTTATAGAAATCAACACAACCATACATAGTTCCATGGTCTGTAATGGCTATGGTTTTCATGCCTAATTCCTTGACTTTTTGCACCATTTTACTTATCTTTCCTGAGCCATCTAAAAGACTGTATTCTGTATGGACGTGAAGATGAGCAAAGTTACCTAAATCTATTCTTTCTTCATTGTTTTCCATATAGTTTTATCACATCCTATTCTTTTAGTTTACCTCTCACTATTAACCTTTGTTTCCCATCATCTGTGCATGTAACTAAAGTTATAGTAGCATCCTCTGTAGGATCTAATACTTCTAATGCATCTTCATTTACCACTTCCATGCCACTAACTACATATATATAAGTATTCTCATGAGTTCTAACTTTAATCTCATCCTTATCAGTTAGTCTATGAACATTTAAAAAGAACTCTCCAGTGGTATAGTTTCTATGGCCCGCCACTGCAAAATTTCCTTTTTTACCTGGCATTGCAGTATTTTTAAAGTGACCTACAGCATAATTAAGTATATCCATTTCTGTTCCTTCTTTAACTGCTACTTGTAAATTTATCTTAGGTATTTCCATTATAGCAATAACATCATCAGTAAGAGGAATTTCTTCTTTTTTATCTTCCTGTTCTTTATTTTCTTTAGTTGTCTCATTATTACTATCTTTAATATGATTTAAAGCTGATTCAAAGTTTTCCATCATTTCTTTTTGTTTATTATTAGTTTTAACCTTATTATAAATTCCATAACCAACCATTGAAATTCCTATAACTAATAATACTATACCCAAAACTCTAAAAACTTTGTTTTTCATAGTTCTACCTCATTTCTAGCCTTTATGAAAATCTATGATACCCCAATCATCACGAAAACCTATGGACATGTTTGGTGCAAAATATAATACCTATTTTTAACTAGTTATTTTCTTTTATATGTCTTAATTAATTATACTATAAATGAATAAAATCCAACACTTAATTTAATTCACAATTGTAGATATTTATCAGCTATTGCTGAGAAATTTTGAATCGATTAACTGTAGGGGAGAACAGTGTTCTCCAGAAACTTCAAACCCATACCTATTATTAGATATCGGACATATAAAAATGGCGAACAATGTTCGCCGCTACAAAAGTCATTTAAAGAAATTAATTCACAATTCTTAATTTCTATAGTCTCTCCACAGTATTGGTTAAATTTATTGGTGTTGCTCCAAACTATACTGCACCCTTATACAATTGAAAATTGAAAATGGACAATGGAGAATTATTGATATTTCTCCTAAAAACCTAGACCCATTCCTATTATCGAATATTGGGTATATAAAAATGGCGAACAATGTTCGCCGCTACAAGGTCCTTTAAAGAAATTAATTCGTAAAGATTAATTTCAACAACAATTCTTCATTTTTCATACTTAATTCTTAATTTTTATAGTCTCTCCATAGTATTGGCTAAATTTATTGGTGTTGCTCCAAACTATACTGCACCTCAG
>NZ_DKLM01000006.1:0-4206 GCF_002455975.1 Clostridium sp. UBA6640 | reverse complement strand
CCAGTTTGTGGTAATTTTTCTTCTTCTTTAGAATTATTATTATTACTATTATTATTGCTATTATTATTTGAACTTGGTTTATCCCCTGGATTAGTTACCTCATTATTCTCATCATCAGGTAATTCAGTTACTAAATCTTTTATATCATCCCAAGTTATGCTTCTAACATTTGGAGTTCTTCCATCTTCGGAAGCTGGAACTATAACTTTTCCTTCATTTATAAGTTTAACTGCAGCAGCTCTTTTTGCTTTATCAAAACTATATCCTGTAAGCTTCCAGTTATTATCTAATGTTGGAGTTATAACTCCATTTTTCTCTTTTACAATATATTCTCTAATAAAATCTCTTACCGCTGATATCTGCTCATTTGCAGAATCATAAACAACTTCTACATTTTCACCTTTGAATACCCCAGACTCACTATTTAAAAGTGTTGTATTAGCTCTATAGTTATTAACAGTTAAATAAATTATATCCCCATCTTTCACAGCTGTTCCATTATTATAAGTTAAGTTTTCTACTCTTGAACCTTCTGGTTTGGATATATTTATTTCATATTTAACTCCACCAAACATATCATAATTGTACATTCTTATGTTTTCGTTAAAAGAAACTGTTAAATCTCCTTCTTTAAAAGTGTTATAATATCTTGCTGACCACTCCATATATCTCTTTAATTGATTTCCATTAATTTTTAAAGTCATCAATGTATTATCATATTTGTAAATCTTTGAAGTATCCGCCTTTTTGATTTTTCCTTCTTTTGCATTAGCCTTTGAATCAAAAATTGCAGCAGCAGAAACATGGCGTGCTCCATTTGGAACATTTTCTTTTCCATAACGCATTTGAACTTCTAATATTAAATCTAATAATGAAGTATCTCTTAATTGAGCTTCAGTAATTCCCTTTATTTCATCAGCTGGTGCTAAATCTCCGCCTTTAAGCTCTCCTATTATTATATTAGCATCTGCTAAAGCTTTTTCATGTTGTGGAGCTAATTTTGCTTTTAAAGCCTCATCTTCCTTATAGTTCTTAACTTCTATTAAATCTGATTTAACATCTGTACTTCTATTTTTAATTACATATTTTCCATCAGAGTTTTTAGTTAATTTTATATCTACTTTAGACACAAATTCCCCACATTTACCTGGCTCTGTTATAACCACGCCATTTACAACTTCTCCTTTTATATTTGAATGAGCATGGCCACAAATCATTGCTGCAATTTCTGGACATTCTTTTGCTATTTCTGAGGCACTATCTCCAAGTCCATACTCTGTGTCTTTTCCCATATGAACAGTTGCAATTATAATATCTGCTTTTTTATTATCTTGAATTTCTTTAATTGCTTTTTTTGTTTCCTCAACAGCATTAGTAACTTTATATCCTTCAAGATTAGGACCATCCCATTTAGTAATATGAGGTGAAACCATTCCTATATTAGCAACTTTTACCCCATTTACATCAACTATCTCATAAGCCTTTCCAAGCGGCTCTCCATTTGGCTTATATACGTTTCCACATAGAATGGCAGTATCTGTAAATTGTGACATTACCTTTTCCAATGCTGGCACTCCATAGTTAAATTCATGATTTCCTAGAGTCCATGTATCATATCCTATCTCATTCATAGCTAAAATCATTGGATGAATATCATCTTCTAAGAATAAGTAAGCTGAGTTATCCTGTATAGTATCTCCTGCATCCACAACCATTGTATTAGGATTTTTTTCTTTAAGCTCTTTTATTAAAGAAGCAACTTGAGTAAGACTGCCCTTTGTATTTGCCTCATTCATAGCATATTCATAAGGTACAAATCTTCCATGTAGATCTGAAGTTCCTATTATTTGTATTTCTTTTGTTTCCTCATTAGCAAAAACCTCTTTTGTACTATGGAAAGAAAACAAGGTAAATACCATAGTAAATACAACTAATAATGATATAGGTTTTTTCATTCTAAAGAGTTTTAACATATGTAACTCCCCCTAAATTAAATATTAAGATAAATTATTTAAATTTACTATTATAAAAATAATAAGTACCTTGTTATAGATATTCGATGTGAAAACTTAAAATATACTCTTGAAAAAGAATCTTTGTTATGAAAACCAAAATGTATAAATTAAATTTCCACTTAGAAATCCTATATGCAAACAAGGTACTTATATATCAAATTATACTTTTTTATTAAGAAAGATTATGCTGCATCTTCTTCCTTATTTTTTCTATTTCTTACAAACATAGCTCCACCTAAAAGAGTAACTATAGTTCCTAAAGTTATAAATTCATTACTTCCAAAACCTAATCCAGTTTGTGGTAATTTTTCTTCATCTTCTTTTGAATTATCCGGATTAGTTCCTGGTTTAGTTTCTGGTTTAAATCCAGGCTCAGTCTCTGGCTTTTTGCCTTCTATTAATAAGCCTTGAGCAGTATAATCTATTTTTCCTTCTTTTTTCATAATTTCTACCATACCATCTCTAATTGGTTTACCTGTATCTAAAACGTTTTTACCACCTGAAAAATCAAATTCGTCTCCGCCTTCAGCCATAAAGTCATTAGTAACAACTTTATAATACTTATCCATTTCTATTGGAGTACCATCTAATAATTCCATATGATTAATTCTTTCTCCTGATGGTTTTTCTTTGTCATAGTAAGCTCTTACACCATAGAATTGAACCCATCCATATGTTTCATTAGCAATTCCATGTTCTAAGTTTTTCTTAATATCAGAACCTTTTAAGTCCATGGTAACTAAAGTGTTATCAAAAGGCATAATTGTATACATATGTCCCATTGTTATTTCACCTTTAGATAATGGTGCTCTTATTCCTCCACCATTCATAAGTCCAATTTGAGCATCAGCTGACATTGTCATGTATTTAGCTGTAAGCTCTCCTAGTGGACTTAATCCTTCTTTTCTATCATGAGCTAAATCAACTAATAAATCTGCAACTTTTTCATTTAATATAGGCTTTAACTCTTCAGTATATTTTCCTACTAAAGCTTTAACTTCTTCATTTTCTGTTAAATCTTTTCTTTCAAATAATACGTCTACAGATGGTTCTATTGAAGATAATTTATTATCTTTATCAACCTTTATAGAAAGCTTACCTAGAGCTCTTCCATTATACATAGCTTGTACTATAGGAACGTTATTAACTTTTCCTGAAACCTTCTGATGGGTATGTGAAGATATTATTCCATCTAAACCTTTAACATTGTTTGCAAGTTCTGCTGCTTCTCCAGTTACTACTCCATCTTGGCTTTGCATACTTCCTAGATGAGTTAATGCTATAACTATATCAGCCTTTTCTACATTTCTTAAATGATCCACCCAAATTTGTGCTGCTTCTGCTGGATCTTTAAACTCATAATTCTTAACGTTTTCAGGCTTTGTTTTAACTGCTGTCTCTGGAGTTGCAAGTCCTACAAAACCTATTTTTACTCCATCAATTTCTTGTACTGCATATGGCTCAGCCCATTCTACAGGTTTTCCTGTTCTTTTATCATAAACATTGGAAGCTAAAAACTTAAAATTTCCTTCTTGCTGCCATGAAATTAAATGCTTATCGCCCCAATCAAACTCATGATTTCCCAATGCTGAATATTTAATTCCTATTGAATTAAATACATCTGTTACTGGTTTACCATAAGTCAAGTTAGACATAGCACTTCCTTGAAAGGCATCTCCTGCACATACTACAATACTATTAGGATTAGCTTTTCTTGCTTCATCAATTGCTCCAGCAAGTTTTGCTGCTCCTACATTTTTTCCACTTTCCTCTAGGGATCCATGGAAATCATTGAAACTTAAGATATCAATTTGTTTATACTGTGAATTTACCTCTTCAGCATAAACTACATTAGCATTAAATTGAACTACTAATGAAAATACGAAAGTAAATGCAATTAATAGTGCCAATTTTGCTTTGTCTTTGAAAAATTTGTTCATATTAAATCCCCCTAAACTAAATGATATATTTTAATTATAGTATAATTTGTATTATGTTGGAACATAAAAAACCTTTTTGTTTTAAATTTTTGTTAAGTCAGTAATATATAGGATGCAATGTAAAAGCTTAAAATATACTAAAAAAATAAATTTTCTTCTAAAAAACTTCAAATGCTATGTTAGTAGAGTTTCGACCATAAATTTATGCAAAAGGTTTCTTTATATACACTAAAATCATGTATAAGTTAAAT
>NZ_DKLM01000104.1:42488-58746 GCF_002455975.1 Clostridium sp. UBA6640 | reverse complement strand
GGTTTCAGAATTTTGAAAGATAGGAAGAAACTGATTTCTGAGATCAAATATAATGAAATTAAACTCTAGTTGTAAAAAATAAAAATCTATATGAAATATTATCATTAAAATATAAAAAATGTAGTAAAATGTTATAAAAAATGGTAAACTTAGTGCAAAAATTTACAAAACAATCTTCATGAACATTCTATAATAATGTTAGGAGTAATTTGTATTAATATATATTATTTTGAAATTAGGTAGGTATAAATAATGATAGATTTAAATTGGAAAAAGATATCCATTTTTAGTATTGTTAGATTATGTTCCAGATATTCACCGATGCTTTTTGTAATGTGCTCTGCATTAACGGTGATTGATGGTTTATTAGTTCCTCTGATGCTGATAGTTGTTGCAAACTTTATTGATTCTGCAATAACATTAGCATCTAATAATCCTCAAACTTATATAATGATGAAAAATGCTATATTTTTGGGGTTAGGTTATTTCTACATGCAGTTTAGTGAAGAATTAAAATTGTACTTTTATCAGTTATTCGAAGATAGATTGAGAAACAAATTGAAGCCAGATATCATAAAAAAACAATTTTCTATTGATTATTTATTGTTCGAGTTAACTGAAACACAAGATTTACTATTAAGAGTTACTAATAATATAGAAAAGAGATTCATTCAAATTTTTAAATCATGTAATTCAATTATCACCATAGCCATACAAGTAATTGGTATTTTATATACATTGTATAAATATAATTGGTGGATAGTTATCATTTTTATTTTTATTATAACTCCAATAATTTTCTTAACTTTTAAAGGTGGTAAAGCGATCTATGAGTCGGAGAAAAAGGTTGGTTTTATAACAAGACAAATGAATTACTTATCTGATGTGTTGTCAAATAGAGAGGCAAGTGCTGAAAGAACACTATTTAGTTTTTCAGATATACTAAATAAAAGATTTAAAGATGCCCATCTTTATAGATCGAACTTCAACACAAAGACATTAGCACGTGAAACTTTAAGAATCAAATTATGTAATATAGTGATGAATATATTTATCATTCTAATAGTTGTTACCTTATCTCGACAAGTATACGCTAAAGTATTAAGTGTTGGTTTATTTACATCGATATTAGGTAGCATGATAAATTTAACAAAAGTTATCTCAGTTCAATTATCAGAGCTTTTCTTTGAATTTTCTTCACACAACGAATATGTAAAAGACTTTAAGGAGTTTATGGACTTAAAAGAAAATAAAGAAGTATTTGATAATAAATGTGAAAATTTAAAGTTTGAAAGTTTACACATTAAAAACTTGTACTTCAAATATAAAGACTCTAAAGACTATATAATCAAAGGAATAAACTTATATCTAGAAAAAGGCAAATCCTACTCTTTAGTGGGCTTAAATGGAGCAGGAAAAACAACTTTAATCAAAATATTAGTAGGTTTATATAGAGATTTTGAAGGGGAAATTTTAGTAAATGGTAAGGATATAAAGCTTTACACCTTCAATCAACTACGAAGTATGTTTTCTATTGTTTCTCAAGACTATGCCAAGTACTATGTTTCACTGAAGGATAATATTGCCTTTGATAATTCTGAAGGAGACATTAGTTCAGTTATAGGAAAGCTAGAATTGAGTGACTTGATTGCTGATTTACCAAATGGAGAAAATAGCTATTTAGGTAAAGTGTATGATAATGGAATAGATATTTCTGGGGGACAGTGGCAAAGAATCGCTATAGCTCGTGCTCTTTATAAAGATGCACCATTTGTCATTTTAGATGAACCAACATCGAGTTTAAGTCCAACTGCTGAAAGTAAAATTTATAGTAATTTTTCAAAAATAGCTAATGATAAAACTTTATTGATGATTAGTCATAGATTAGGTTCAACAAAAATATCAGACGATATAATAGTACTTGATAGTGGTAAAATTGCTGAGCAGGGTTCTCATGAAGAATTGATGAAGAAAGATAATATTTATGCCAAATTATTCAATAAGCAAAGAGAGATGTATTATGAGTAAAAGAAAAAGAATGTCTAATAGCAAGATTTTTTTAAAATTAATTAAATATACATGGCTCGCAAGTCCACTTACTTTTTTGGGACTTGTAGCCTCCTCACTGCTATTTAGTATTTTACGATACTCAGAGATAGTAGTATTAGAATCACTATTTGCCAATATATTGAAAGTTGCTAACGGGGCTCCATATGATATCATGATATTACCTATTGCAGCTATACTAGTCATCTTAATCCTTAATCCAGTTGCCGAATGGTTAGAGTTTTTAGCACAAGGCTACTTTTGGAGACGAGGTAATGGGTACATGCAATCACTATATCATGATCGCATCAATAAAATGAGTTTAATTGATTATGAAGATGTAGAAAATTTCGATGACTTTAAGAAGGCAAGCTTAGGAAATCAAGAAGCACCAAATGGAATCCGCGTGATAGTCCAAATACTGTTTTTATACTTACCGTTTATATTAATAACATCATTATATCTGATCTCTATAAAACCTATGTTGGTACTTGCGATAATATTAATATTCATTCCAGTTTTAATCTCACAATTAATTAATATGAGTAGTAATTATGATTTTGAAGCTAAAATTGCGAATAGAAGAAGAAAGACTGAATACTTTGAAAGCTGTATTGTTTCAAAAGAATATTTTAAAGAAACCCTAATTAATGGATCTTTTAACTACTTTTATAGTCTATTTATGGACTCTAATAAAAAATTTAGCAAAGCTTTTGTTGATGTTAAAAACAAACTTCTAAAAGCTGCTATAGTTATGCGAATAATAAATACCCTAGGGTACCTTTGCGTACTAGCTTTATTAGTTTACTATTTATACGATGGTTCTATTTCAGTAAGTCAATTTGCAGCTATTTATTATTCGATAGATAGAATTACGATGATGTTAAAAAGACTTGTTGCAAATATTGGTGAAGCCTTGGTAGGGATTTCAAATACATCTTTCCTTATTAGATTTTTAAATGAAGAAAAAGAAAGTAAAAGAGAAGAGGATCTCTTTAAAACAGGAGATATTGTATTGAAAGATGTCTCTTTTAGATATCCAAATGCAAAGAAAAACTCTTTATCAAATATAAATCTAACGATAAAATCTGGTACATCATTAGCAATTGTTGGGGAAAATGGCTCTGGAAAAAGCACATTAACAAAAATAATTATGGGTTTGTATAATCCATTACAAGGAGTAGTGCAGTATAATGGCAAGAATATTGAAAACTACTCAAACTCATCGAAATTTAGTAATATTAGTGCAGTGTTTCAAAATTTCATAAAGTATAAATTGCCTGCTGAAGATAATATAAGAATTAGTAATATTTCGTCGCATGACTCAATTGAAAATGCTTCTTCACAGATTAATTTAAGTTTTGATGATTTAAAAATCAGCAATGAAACTATTTTATCAAGAGATTTTGGTGGACAAGAACTTTCTGGAGGTGAATGGCAACGTATTGCAATTGCACGTGGCTTATATCGTCCACATGATTTAATTGTTTTAGATGAACCTACTGCTGCTATTGATCCTATTGAAGAGGCAAATGTTTTCAGTACTTTTAATGAATTAAGTAATAATAAGACTTGCATTTTTGTTACTCATAGATTGGGATCAACTCAAATAGCTGATAAAATTGTTGTAATGGAGAATGGGGAGATAGTGGAAGAAGGTACACATCAAGAGCTAACTAATTTAAAAGGAAAGTATTATAATTTGTTGGAATCTCAGGCTAAGTGGTATAAACGATGATATGTAATAAAAAAGCAATTGGATTATTCATTAGCAATAATAGAGGCAAAAAACAATGAGCATTTAATCGATGTAGGAATGCAACAGTGATTAAATTATGGAGAAATTTTGGACATGCCATTTGTCTATATATAGCTAATTTTATATAGAAAAAGAGTTTGAAGATGTATTATTCATAAAAAGTATATATTGAGATTAATTTTAATAAAAAAACCGTGATTGCTCACGGTTTTTTATTAAAGTTCATTCTTTACAATATTTCCATTTACCATAACAAATTTAACTTTATTTCTTAAATCAAAAGGATGGCCATTGTAAATTATAATATCAGCATCTTTATTTACTTCTATGGATCCAACTCTATCAGCTATTCCTAATACTTCAGCAGGATTTATAGTTATAGCCTTTAAAGCCTCTTCTTCATCTAGTCCTTCCCTAGCAGCTAATGCAGCGCATACAGGTAAGTATTGAAGAGGAATTACAGGATGATCTGTCATAAGTGCAATTTTAAGACCAGCATTATTTAAAATTGTTGGAGTCTCAAAGGTCAAATTTTGAAGCTCAAATTTTGATCTATCTGAAAGGGTAGGACCAACTATTATACCTTTTAAAGTTTCTTCTTTTAAATAATCAACTATTAGATGTCCCTCAGTACAATGCTCTAAAGAAATATCTACTCCAAATTCTTTAGCTATTCTTATAGCCGTTAAAATGTCATCAGCTCTATGAGCATGGGCTTTAAGAGGAATTTCTTTCTTTATTACCTTTGCAAGAGCTTCAAGTTTCATATCAAATTCTGGAGCTTTTTCGTTTCCTTCAATAGATTTACGCTGCATTTCAACGTAGTTTTTAGCTTTCATTAAGTTTTCTCTAAGAACTGCTGCAGTGCCCATTCTTGTTGAAGGACATTTTTGTTTGCTATTATAAACTCTCTTAGGATTTTCACCAAAGGCAACTTTCATAGCAGCACAGTCATCTATTATCATTTCTTCTAGTCTTTTTCCATAAGTCTTCATTATAGCGAATTGGCCGCCAATTACGTTTGCACTTCCAGGGCCAGTAGCAACAGTTGTAATACCACCTAATAGTGCTTCTTCAAAGGACTTATCTACAGGATTGATACCATCAATTGCCCTTAGGTGAGGTGTAACAGGGTCAGTAGCTTCATTTCCATCTGCACCTTCAAAGCCAATACCATTTTCCCACATGCCTACATGGCAATGAGCATCAATCATACCAGGCATCAAAAAGCCACCTTGTGCATCAATAACTGTAGAATTTTCAGGTACTTCTAAATCTTTTCCTATTGCTACAATTTTACCATTATCAACAATAACTGCTCCCACATCTAAAATTTCCTCTGTCATAGTATGGATGTTAGCATTTTTAATAAATATCATAACATTATACCCCCATAATATTTTTTAAAATATACTTATTTTTATTTAATTGAACATTTTATGGTTATTTATATGAATGGATTTTCAAAAAATAACAGTTCAGTATATTAGACTATTTTTTATAGAGTTCCTTAGCCGAAATTTAACTTATACATTATTTTAATTTCCATAACAAAAAATCTTTTCTATAAATGAAAAATTAAGAATGAAAGATNNTTAATTTTTAAGGATTTAAGCTGTCCTTATAGAAAATTTGTTTTCCAGAGTATATATTAAATTTTCGCATTGTATCCCTATATAACATGCCTAAACAAAGTATTAATTATTGATTTTTTATTATATTTGTGAAATATCTTGGTGGAATATACTTCTTTTTTATACCCTCAGTAACAATTAAGTAAGTAGCAGCTGTATCGAATCTAGCGTCATGATAACTTCCACTACCTTCAAAAAGTTCATTTGCTTTATCTCTAATTTGACTTCTTTCTATGCCTAAAAATCTAATAACTTCTTCAAGCTTAGGATTTTTAATTCCGCCTCTATTATTTATGAATTTACATATATTTTTATAATAATTCATTGTGCAAAAAATATTTTTAGGAGCATATTCTATATCGCAATATTCAAGTTCATGACATAAGAATTTAATGTCAAAATTAACATTATGCCCAATTAATATATCGGCAGATAAAAAATCATTTATAAATTCTTCGTAAGAATCTTCAAAGTATTTTCCATTACTTAATTGGTATAGATCTTCAGCAGAAAAACCGTGAACCTCTTCAGCTTCAGGCTCAACGTATTCCACTGCAAAGAAAACATTCTTACCTTCAGTTTTTGTAGGCTTAACACTAGTATCTACCACTATATAAGATAATTGGCATATATTACCTGGAGTTATTCCAGTAGTTTCTGTATCAAAAAATATCATTTTCATATGTAAAAACCTCCTAAGTATACTAATATAATAATACAAATTAGAGAATAAATATAGAGTAATATGATAAATTACTTGTAAAGGTTTAAATAAAAAATATTAATAAATATACAAAAAATTAATGTATTATTCGTGAATTTTGTAATATAATGTTGAATAAAAGTTACTTTAATACAGGAGGGAATGGAATGGACAAATATATGATATACACTGTACCAAGAGAAAAACATAATGAAGAAGATTTAAAATCAATACTTAATGTTCATAAGGAAATTAAGTTTGTGTCCCTAGTAGGAGTAGATTTATTAGGCAATGATACTGACGAAAAAATTCCTGTAAAAAATTTTTTAGAAGATATACATACTTTTTTAAGTGGAATGGCAGCGCAGACAGATGGATCCTCAGTTATTTTACCAGGTATAGCAAAATTAAATAATGCTAAGGTAGATATGAAAGCTGATTTAGATTGCAACTGGTTTGTAGATTATAATTATGAAAATATAGATGAAGAAACAAATAAACCTATAGGTACTTTAAGAATTCCATGTTTTTTATATCACGAAGGAAAAGCTGTAGATTCAAGAAATATTTTAAAAAGTACCATAACATTTTTAAAGCAAAATATTATGAAATTATTAGAAGAAAATAAAGAAGCTCTTAATTATTATGGAGTTACTTTTGATGAGATAGATGAAGTAGAAATAACTTCTGCTACAGAATTAGAATTTTGGGTAAAAAGTCCTAATGAGCTTGCAGAATTAGAAGCATTATCTACTTCTCAAGCTTTAAAAGAACAATATTGGAAAAGAACAAAGGGCTCTGTAAGAACAGCTTTAGAGCAAAGCTTATTACTAATGGACGAATATGGACTAGAGCCTGAAATGGGACATAAAGAAGTTGGAGGAGTTACAGCTAAATTATCTCAAAGTGGAGATTTAGTTCATGTAATGGAGCAACTTGAAATCGATTGGAAATATTCTAATGCCATACAAGCTTGTGACAATGAATTATTTATTAGAACTCTTATAAAAGAAACTTTTAGAAGAAATAAATTGGAAGTTACTTTTGCAGCGAAACCTATAGATAATGTTGCAGGTAGTGGAAAACACGTTCATATGGGTATAGTGCTAAAATTAAAAAATAATAAGAGAATTAATCTTTTTACCTCAAAAGAAGGTGGATTCATAAGCCCAATAGGATATGGTGCATTGATGGGAATGCTTAAAAATTACGAAGTTATGAACCCATTTATATCTTCTTCAAATGATGCGTTTAGAAGGTTAAAACCAGGATTTGAAGCTCCAATTTGCATAGTTACATCTTTAGGGCTAACTAAGGATGTGCCTTCAAGAAATAGAACTATACTTATAGGATTAATTAGAGATATGGAGAATCCTATGGCAACGAGATTTGAATTAAGATCTCCAAGCCCACGTACTAATACATATTTAACATTAGCAACTATGAATATGTGTATTTTAGATGGTATAAGATACGTTATTAAAAATAATAAAAATGAAGAAGAATTATTGGATGAAATGTCTAAAAAGCCTGGAGAAGACTCACCATATTTAGAAAAGCACAGATCCTATAGAAGTGAAGAAGATATATTTGAGGATTTTTCAGAAGAAGAAAGAGAAGAGTTTTTTGGAAAATCTCCAAGAACGGTGTATGAAAATATCATAGGTTTTGACAACTGTAAGGATAAGCTTAAAGTAATAACTGAAGGTAATATAATAACTGAAAATATAATAAATAGTTATAAAATAGCTATTCTAAATAAATGTGCTATGGAAATAGAGCATAGAATAATCTTAAATTATATGGATGAAGTTAGAAGCTGTAAAATACTTCATCATAATGAAATTGATTGTGATTTGGATAAGAGTAATTGGGAAGAAATTAAACTTATTAGAGAAAATATAATGAAGGATACAAATGTTAGAAAAAGTATATTCTCAGAAATAAGAGAAGCTATTAATAATAAAGAGTATGATAAATTATCAGAGCTTCAAATATTATTAGAAGAAGAAATGAAAAATTTAAGAGATAAATATATATCATATTCAAGAAATTTGATAGATTTTAATATATAAAATTCTATAAATTATATTAAAAAAGCTAGCTTCAAGCTAGCTTTTTTTCTAAACTTTTTACTACATCCTTATATTTCTGTTGTAACTTTATGCCATCTGGAGAATTTTCAAGTTGAAAACATTGTTCATTTAATTCATCCATTTTTTCTTTAGATAAACTTCTTTCTGCAAAGCTATATATAGTTGAATTTTCTTTGTCAATATGCCTTTGCAATAGATCTGTGTAACTTATAGCATTAGCTATTATATCTAATTTAGACTCTTCATCACCATTATTAAAATTTACAATAGCTCTTTCTAAATTAACTACATATAGTCTTCCTAAATCATGCTCTACAAGCATACCCATAATAGGACCATTTTTTATTCTTTCTCCAAGAGCATCACCCATAATTTTAAATAATATAAGCTCTTCTTTATTATGATGATGACTATCAGCATAATTCTTTATAAAATCTATACAGGTATTAAAGTCTTCTATACTTACTGTATTTTCATTTAATATCTTGAGACATAATTTTCTTATTACTTTTAGCATTCTTACAATAAGGTTATGTTCTTCTACCATTAAATCAATTGCCTTCATAATAGTTACCTCCTAAAGTTTTAATATTATTATTCCAATATAGAGATTTACTATTATATAAATAACTATTATATTTATAGATTCATCATAAATTTCTATAAAATACAATATTAAGTAAAATAATATAGACTCTCTTTTTTATAATTCCATAAAAAATATTAAGCCATAATAAATTTACAGAAGTAAATATGAAAAACATATTAAAACAAATTAATACAGTACAAATTCGTAATAAAATGAAGATAAGTTTATAAAATCAGGTATTTCAGTAGAAAACAGTAAATCGTAGTATTTGAATATATAGATATAGTGTGATATTCTAAATTTAGATACTTATAGAAATAACTTTAATAAATTCATTTTATAGTTAAGTCATTTATGTTTATAGAAATTTTATATTATAAAAAATAATAATTTTAAGAGAGGCTGATAATCATGAAAAAAGTATTAGTAGTAGGTGGGGTTGCTGGAGGGGCTTCAGCAGCAGCTAGATTAAGAAGATTAGATGAAGAAATTGAAATCATCATGTTTGAAAAAGGCCCTTATATTTCCTTTGCTAACTGTGGACTTCCATACTATATAGGTGAGATTATAAAAGATAGAAATAAACTTATAGTTACAAAAGAAGAATTGATGAAAGATAGATTTAATATTGATGTTAGGAGTAATAGTGAGGTAATTGAAGTTGATAGTGAGAATAAAGTCGTTAAGGTGAAAAATGGTGATAAAGTTTATGAAGAAAGCTTTGATTATTTAGTTTTATCACCAGGGGCTAAACCTATAGTACCTAGAATAAAGGGTATAGAAGATAGCAGAATAAAAACTCTAAGAAATATTCCTGATACTGATAAAATTAAAGCAGAAATAGACAGTGATAAAGTTAAGAAAGTCACTGTTATCGGTGGCGGATATATAGGTATAGAGATGGCTGAGAACTTAAGAGAAAGAGGAATAGAGGTAACATTGGTGGAAGCAGCACCTCATATTTTAGCACCATTAGACGATGATATGGTAGTATTAATAGAAAAAGAATTAGAGAATAAAGGTATTAAATTAATATTAAAAGATGGGGTTAAGGAGTTTAGAGGAGATGAAAACTCAATTACTTCTATACTAAATAGCAATGTAGCAGTTGAAGCAGATTTAGTGATACTTGCTATAGGAGTTACTCCAGATACGGAATTCTTAAAAGGCAGTGGAATAGAGCTAGGAGCTAAAGGTCATATTTTAGTAGATCAGTATTTAGAAACAAATATTAAAGGTGTTTATGCTGCAGGAGATGCGGTAGAAGTGGTGGATTTTGTAAATAAAAATAAAACTGCTATACCTCTTGCTGGACCAGCAAATAAAATGGGCAGGATAATAGCAGATAATATTTGTGAGTATAAAAATCAATATAAAGATACCCAAGGAACTTCTGTTATAAAGGTCTTTGATTTAACAGCAGCATCTACAGGAAATAATGAAAGAACTTTAAATAAATTTAATATTCCACATAAAATAATATATGTTCATCCGAATAATCACGCTGCCTATTATCCTGACGCTACGCAAATGACTTTAAAGCTAATATTCAATGATGAAGGAAAGATTTTAGGAGCGCAGGCAGTAGGATATGATGGAATAGAAAAAAGAATAGATGTTATTGCTACGGTTCTTAGATTAGGCGGTACAATTTATGATTTAACCGAGCTAGAATTAAGCTATGCACCTCCATATTCTAGTGCAAAGGATCCTGTAAATTTTGCAGGATATATAGCTGAAAATGTATTGTCTGGAAAAAGTCATATAGTACTACCTAGAGAGGTTGATGGAAGAGATAGAGAGAATGTTGTTCTAATTGATGTTAGAACTAAAATGGAACGAGATAATGGTTATATAGATGGTTCAATTCATATAGATGTCAATGAGTTGAGAGATAAAATTTCTGAATTAGACAAATCTAAGGAATATTGGATACATTGTGCAGTGGGGTTAAGAGCTTATATAGCAGAGAGAATGTTAAAAAACTATGGTTTTAATGTAAAAAATGTAACTGGAGGATATAAAAGCTATAAGGCAGAAAAATTTGTTCCTAAGAAGTTTATAGATGATCAAGAAAATCAATACTTCTCTAAAATTAATCATAATAAAAAAGAAATCGCTTTAGATCTTTGTGGATTACATTGTCCCAATCCTTTAATTAACTTAGAAGAAAAAATAAAAGAGCTAAACAGAGGAGAAATATTAACAGTAAAATCTTCAGATACTGATTTTCAAGATGATGTGAAAAGCTTTTGTGAAAGAAATAAGTGCAAATTAACCCATGTAGAAATTGATAAAGGTATTGTAACCGCTAAAATAGAAAAGCTTTAATTAGAGATAAAGCCGTGATTATTTGCCACGGCTTTATTTTTTAAATGTATAGTAAAATTAATTTTAATGCAAATATGATAGATAATAGGCGCGTAACAATTGAAAGAGATTTCTTTTCATTTTCACCAATAATAGATTTGTCAGTACATTGTGAATTGGATATGAAAGTATTTTTAATGTTAAATCAATTAAATTTAATAATATAGTTAATCTATAATAAAAAGATTATACATATACCATTATTGGTATAATCTCCATATAATTATATATGTTATTATTTTCTTCAATATCTTTTTCATTAACATGCTCGGTAAGAGTTAATAACTTATTCTCCATTAAATTCAAGCCTAGCTCCTCATATAGATCTTTAGAATGTTCTTTTATTTCCTTATCAATAGAATTTACTTTTCCAACCACAGTAACATATTTGTTTTCCAAACATTGAGAATATGCATTTAAATATTTGCTTTCTAGGTGGATAATGGCTTTATAACTGTTAAATAAGGGTTCAGAAATATATTCCACGCAATGTTTATCTTCAAGGGAAGAATAAGTATCTTTTAAAAAATTTAAAAGAGCATTTTTATCGACCTTACCTCCTAGTAAATTTTCTTGTGGATTAAGTATACTTTCTATCTCAAGTGTAGTTATTAAGTCTTGAAGCTTTTTTAGCTGAGGACTTTTATGAATCCTACAGCTTATTTGAATAATATCGCCAATTTTAGCTTTTTCCAGTGCTTGTATAGTAGTTATATTTTTTAATAATTTGAATTCAGTTAGTAATTGATGAAGTTTTACAAAAGTAGTAATGGGGCATGCAGTAACTTCCTCTAAAGTCAAATTTAGAAATCCTTGTAGTACTTGTACAAATGCGGTACCTTGACTAATTTTACCACAGGTAAGTTCACTTAAAGGCATATTGGTATTTATAATTATTTCTCTTCTATTTGCAGTAACATCTATTTCTCTAAATCTTATAAAAGCAATTTTATACATGCTGACAATAGTATCATTATTTACATAAAGTGGAATAAACACATCACTCATTTTATTCGCTCCTTTTAGTATTATAATAAATTCTATATTGTATTTATTAAATTTAGAACAATTATTTAGATTAAATCTATTTAGAATTTTTGAAAAAGTGATATAATATTTATGAAAGGGGGATGCATATGAAAATATTAGCTGTATTGATACTAGGAATGCTATTAGGCTATTTTATTCCATTAACAAAAAAGCAAAAAGAAGTTAATGGAAAACTACAACAACTAGGTGTAGTATTTCTGCTATTTTTCATGGGAGCCTCAATTGGTGCGAATGAAGAGGTAATAAAGAATTTAGGAGCGATAGGTTTGAAATCCTTTACTTTTTCACTATTAGCTTGTGCTTTTAGTGTAATAGCTGTGTATTTTTTGACCAAAAAAGTTTTTTGTAATGAAAAAGAAACACCTAAAGGAGAAAAAGAAGCTATAGTTGAAAAATGTGAAGAGGGGGGAATGTAAATGACTATAATTGTAATCGGTTCAATGATTTTAGGCATCGTATTTGGGCATTTTATATTCCCGGAAAGTATAATAGCAAATTTAGATAGTATTGCATCTATCTGTTTATATGTACTTATATTTTTAGTAGGAATTGATGTTGGATCAAATAAGAAGATAGTAAAAGATATAAAAGCTACAGGAATTAAGGTTCTCGTTATACCACTAGGAATTATTTTAGGCTCCTTATTTGGAGGATTTATAAGTGGATTGATATTTAGTATGCCATATAATGAAAGCTTAGCAGTAGCTTCAGGCTTTGGATGGTATAGCTTATCAGGAATTATGCTTACAGAACTTGCAAGTGCACAGTTAGGTGCTATAGCATTTTTATCTAATGTATTTAGAGAAGTAATGGCAGTAATATCCATACCTATATTAGCAAAAAAACTAAATTATTATACCGCAATTGCACCTTGTGGAGCCGCTTCTATGGATACCACACTGCCTTTAGTAGCAAAAGCTACAAACTCAGAAATAGCGGTAATATCATTTATAAATGGAGTTATATTAACTTCTTTAGTACCGGTTTGTGTTACGTTTTTCTATAATCTTTAATTCAATCAAGTAGATAATAAATAAGTTTTATTATCTACTTATTTTTATTTAAAAGAAAATTTAGCTTTGATATAATAAATCTATAGGAGTTTTTATATCTTTAGAAACTATAGATAATGCAAATAGAGATTTAACTTTCAATATAGGAGTATATGCTATTATGAGAAAGGTTGAACCTTATAAATATATAGCTTTTTATAATATATATCCTAAAAATCTTGAAGATAAAAAAGTATATTAACTGAAGTAAAAGAGATAGAAGACTTTATACATAATATTAATAAACTAGTTTCTAATACCAAAGGAGATTTAATAAAGTGATAGGAGGAAATATATGGAGAGATATAGTGGGGGAGATTTTATAATTCATGATGAAATTTTAGAAAGTATTAATTATGGATTAGAAAAATCAAAAGATGTAAATTTTATTGAAAAATTATTAAATAAGGCTAAAGAAGGAAGTGGACTTAGCCATAAGGAGGCAGCAGTACTTTTAAGCGTAGAAGATGAGAAAATATTAAATAAAATATTTAAAATGGCAAGAGAAATTAAGGAAAAAATATATGGAAGAAGAATTGTAATGTTTGCACCACTTTACGTAAGTAATTATTGTGTTAACAATTGCAAATATTGTGGCTATAAAGCTTCGAATAAAGACTTTACTAGAAAAAGATTAACAATGGAAGAACTAAAAGAAGAAGTAAGGATATTAGAGTCTTTAGGGCATAAAAGAATTGCATTAGAAGCAGGTGAAGATCCTATCAATTGTTCAATTGATTATATACTTGAATGTATAGAAAACATATATTCATTAAAATTTGATAATGGATCCATTAGAAGGATAAATGTAAATATAGCAGCAACTACTGTAGAAAACTATAAAAAACTAAAAGAAGCAAATATAGGAACATATATATTGTTCCAAGAAAGTTATCATAAAAAAAGTTATGAAGAATTCCATCTTAATGGTCCTAAATGTGATTATGATTATCATACTACGGCAATGCATAGAGCTAGAGAGGCAGGAATAGATGATGTAGGCCTAGGAGTATTATATGGATTGTATGATTACAAGTATGAAACTATTGCAATGTTAATGCATGCAGAAAGTTTAGAAAGAGATACTGGTGTTGGACCTCACACTCTTTCTGCCCCAAGAATAAGAATGGCGGAAAATGTAAACTTAGACAATTATCCATATTTAGTAAATGATGATGCATTTAAAAGAATAGTAGCAGTATTAAGGTTATCAGTGCCTTATGCTGGAATTATACTATCTACTAGGGAAGAAGCAGATTTTAGAGATGAAGTAATTGCACTAGGAGTTTCACAAGTAAGTAGTGGTTCTTGCACTGGTGTAGGCGGATATCAACACCAAGATGAAAAGCCACAATTTAAGTTAGAAGATAGTAGATCTCCAATGGAAGTTATAGAAAGCTTATGTAAAAGTGGATATATTCCTAGTTATTGCACTGCTTGTTATAGAGAAGGAAGAACTGGAGATAGATTTATGGCACTAGCAAAGACTGGTGAGATAAATAATGTATGTCAGCCAAATGCAATATTGACATTAAAAGAATTTATTTTGGATTATGGAAATGAAAAGATAAAAAATTTAGGTGAGGATGTAATAAAAAAAGAGTTAAATCAAATTAAAAATGAAGCGGTTAAAACTTCTGTTATTGAAAAGCTCAATAGAATTGAAAATGGAGAAAGAGATTTAAGATTCTAAGATAAAGGGGTTTTATATTATGTTGCAAACACCAAATTCAAATAGAGTCCATATAGCTGTATTTGGAAGGAGAAATGTAGGGAAATCTACTCTTATAAATGGATTAACTAACCAAAATACATCTTTGGTTTCTGAAGTAAAAGGTACTACTACAGATCCAGTATATAAAGCTATAGAGTTCCATCCAATAGGTCCAGTGGTTTTCATTGATACTGCAGGCATTGATGATGAAGGTGACATTGGAAATCTTCGTATTGAAAAAACTAAAGAAGTTTTATTAAAAACTGATGTAGCTATACTACTTTTTGATGATGAAAGTTTTAAGGATTTTGAAATTGAAAGGCATTGGTACAACTTATTAAAAGAGAAAAATATTCCTGTGATTGGTGCTATAAATAGAAAGAATGTAAATTCTATAGATAAACGTAATCTATCTAATATATTTGATATTAAGATTATAGAAATTAACGCTATTACAAAGGACAATTTAAATCAGCTAAAAGAGGAATTAGTAAAAATAATTTCTAAAACAGAAGATGACTTATTAATATTAGGGGATATTATTAAACCTAAAAATAAAGTATTATTAATAGCACCACAGAATATTCAAGCTCCAAAAGGAAGACTAATACTCCCACAGGTACAAACTTTAAGAGATATATTAGATCATCATGGTATTCCTATGATAGTCACTTTAGAAGAGGTAGAAGAAGCTCTAAGACTTTTAAATAATAAGCCTGATTTAGTTGTGGTAGATTCTCAAGTATTTAAAGTTGTTAATAGATTAATACCTAGGGATGTGCCATTGACTTCTTTTTCTATTTTGATGGCAAGACAAAAAGGAGACTTAAAAACTTTAGTAGATGGAGCAAAGGCCATAGATAAGCTTGAAAGTGGAGATAAAGTATTAATTTCAGAGGCTTGTAGTCATCATAGCTTAAAAGGGGATATTGCAAGAGAAAAAATTCCTAAACTTTTAAGTAGCAAGATTAAAGAAATAGAAATCCATAATGTAAGTGGAAGTGATTTCCCAAGTGATTTATCACAATATAAATTGGTTATACACTGCGGTTCCTGTATGTTTAATAGGGCTCAGTTTATGTCAAGAATAAACTGCTGTAATAATGTTAATGTATCTATAACTAATTTTGGATTAGCAATAGCAAAATTAAATGACATGTTGGATAGAGTTATAGAACCCTTTAGATTATAATGTAGACTAATATATAATTAATTTATATTACAGGGTTCCACAATGAAAATTTA
>NZ_DKLM01000104.1:15281-42465 GCF_002455975.1 Clostridium sp. UBA6640 | reverse complement strand
ATTCTTCATTATTAATCCTTAATTTCTAAGGATTAAAGCTGTTTTTATAGAAAATTTATTTTCCAGAGCATATATTAAGTTTTCGCATTGTATGCTTATATAGGACTTTATTAAAGACTAACAATAAAAATTGTTAGTCTTTAATAAAATTTACGTAAATTTAATTATTATTTTTTACTATAATGAGTGTGAAGAAGTTCATGAGATTTTTTACTATAAGGCTCTCCTAAAAACTCATCATAAAGTTTTATGATATATGGATTTTCATGAGATTTTCTTATGGATTTATTTTTATCTTCTTTATATAATGCAGCTCTACGTTTTTCAAGAATAGAAGTATCGTCTTTAGAATAAGGCTGACCACCTCCATTAATACAGCCACCAGGGCATGCCATTATTTCAATTAAATGATAATTAGCAGTGCCATTTTTAATTTTTTCAAGTAAGCTTCGTGCATTCCCGAGACCACTTGCAATAGCCACATTAACATAGATATCTTTAATTTTTATAGTAGCTTCTTTAACACCATCTAAACCCCTAACAGAAGTAAAATCTAAATTTAAAAGTTCCTCTTTAGTAATCCATTCATACGCTGTACGTAATGCGGCCTCCATAACTCCACCGCTAGCACCGAAGATTGTGCCAGCACCAGTAGATTCGCCTAATGGATTATCAAAGATATCTTCATCTAAAGAGGTTAGGTTAATCCCAGCTTCTCTTATCATTTTTGCCAGTTCCCTTGTACTAATAACAATATCAACATCTGGAATTCCATCTCTAGACATTTCTGGTCTTGAAGCTTCATATTTTTTGGCAAGACAAGGCATTACCGAAACAACTACTAAGTTTTTAGGATCAATATTCATCTTCTCAGCCCAATAGGTTTTAGCAATAGCTCCCCACATTTGCTGAGGAGATTTACAGGTTGAAGGTACGTCTAGTAAATCATGGAACTGATGTTCAAAGAATGAAACCCATCCAGGACAACAGCTTGTTAACATAGGAAGTTTTCCGCCATTTTCAAATCTATGAATAAATTCAGCAGCTTCTTCCATGATAGTAAGGTCTGCACCAAAATTAGTATCAAATACATAATCAAAACCAATTTTTCTTAGTGCTGAAACCATTTTTCCTGTAACGGGGTTATCACCATCTATACCAAATTCTTCTCCTAGTGCTGCCCGTATTGCAGGTGCCGTTTGAACGACTACAATCTTATCCTTTTGATTTATTGCTCTCCAAACCTTTGAAGTGTTATCTACTTCAGTTAGTGCACCAGTTGGGCAAACAGAAACGCATTGACCACAGAAAGTACAGCTTGTCTCAGTCATAGGTTCGCCAAAAGCGGGAGAAATAACAGTTTGGAATCCTCTTTCTACAGCACTCAATACCCCTACAGTTTGAACTACATCACACATAGTGGTGCATCTTCTACACAATATACATTTATCTAAATCTCTAACAATTGAATTACTTGATGTATCTAAGGGATAAGTAGACATCTCCCCAAAGTAAGGTATTTCCCTTATACCTAAATCAGCTGCCAACTTTTGAAGCTCACAATGCATGCTTTTATGACAAAGCAAGCAATCTTGTGGATGATCTGAAAGCAATAATTCCACTACTGCTCTACGAGAAGCAATTGCTCTGGCAGTATTAGTTTTTACTACCATACCATTTTGAACTATAGTAGAACAAGCAGGTGCAAGATTTCTTCTTCCCTCTATTTCAACTACGCAAACTCTACAGGAAGCAGGCTGATTTTTAGTTTTATCATCATGCAATTTTAAATAACATAAATTTGGTATATTTATATTAAGTTTTTTAGCAGCATCTAGCACTGTTGAACCTTCTTGAATAGATACATCTATATCGTTTATTTTAAGTGAAACTAAACTCATTTTTATACCCCCTTTTCTACATTATTTAAGTACAATAGCATCAACGGGACAACTTACCTTGCAGTTACCACATTTTATACATTTTTCCTGATTTATGCTATGACGAACTTTCACCTTACCAGTAATACAATTTACTGGACATTGTCTTGCACATTTAGTACATCCTATACATTTATCTGTAATTACATATTTAAGTAAATCCTTACAAACTCCTGAAGGACAAGTTTTATCAAATACATGAGCTTCATACTCATTCATAAAATATTTCATAGTGCTTAATATAGGATTAGGAGCAGTTTGCCCAAGTCCGCATAATGAGGTATCTTTAATAATCTCTGAAAGTTCTTTTAGTCTTTCAAGAGTTTCAGCATCGCCTTTTCCTTTAGAAATTCTATCTAACATTTCCAATAAACGAGTAGTTCCAATTCTACAAGGAGTACATTTACCACAAGATTCTTCTCGCGTGAATTCAAGATAGAATTTGGCTATATCTACCATACAGTTATCCTCATCCATAACTATCATTCCGCCAGATCCCATCATTGATCCAATAGAATTTAAGGATTCGTAATCTATAGGAGTATCAAGATATTGGGAAGGAATGCATCCACCAGATGGACCACCAGTTTGCACTGCTTTAAACTTGCGGTTGTTTTTAATCCCTCCGCCAATGTCGTATATTATTTCATTCAATGTCGTACCCATTGGTACTTCAACTAGCCCAACATTATTTATTTTACCTGCTAACGCAAAAACTTTAGTACCTTTAGAGGTGGCTGTACCAATTTTATTATACCAATCAGCACCTCTGTTTATAATTACAGGTATAGAGGCAAGAGTTTCTACATTATTAACACAGGTTGGTTTACACCATAACCCTGATTCTGCAGGAAATGGAGGTTTATTGGTGGGTTCTCCTCTTTCTCCTTCAATAGAGTGAATTAATGCAGTTTCTTCGCCGCATACAAAGGCACCAGCACCATATTTAATTTGTATGTCAAAATTAAAACCAGTATTTAAAATATTTTCCCCTAATAATCCTAATTCCCTTGCTTGTTTAATTGCAATTTGTAGTCTACTGATAGCAAGAGGGTATTCAGCTCTTATATAAACACAGCCAATAGAAGCTCCAATTGCATAACCAGCAATTGCCATTGCTTCTATAACACTATGAGGATCACCTTCTAATATAGAACGATCCATAAATGCTCCAGGATCACCTTCATCTGCATTACAAATTATATATTTTTCATCAGATTCATAACTTTTAGCCATGCCCCATTTTTTGCCGGTAGGGAAGCCACCACCGCCTCTACCACGTAGGCCGGAATCGTTAATTATATTTATAATCCCATCTTGGCCTAATTCTGTTAAAGATTTTCCAAGAGCAAGATATCCGTTTTCAGTAATATATTCTTGTATATTTTCAGGATCTATTAATCCACAATTTCTTAAAGCAATTCTTACTTGTTTTTTATAGAAAGTCATTTCATCCTGTGTTTTAACTTTTTTACTTATGGTAGGCTCCTCATATAATAATCTTTCTAGAATCTCACCATTAACTAAATGAGATTCTACAATTTCTCTAGCATCTTTTGGAGAAACATGAACATAAAAGACATCATCAGGGGTAATTTTTACTATAGGACCTTTTTCACAAAATCCAAAACAGCCAGTTGTAGTTACAAAGATTTCTTTTGAAAGACCAAAATCTTCAATTTCTTTGATTAGATTTTCTTTGATTAGATCACTTTCAGCGGATTTACAGCCAGTTCCACCGCAAATTAATATAACCTTCTTATATTGATCTTTACTATAATCATAATCGTCACAGCCAGTAGATTTTCTTATATTTAATAAATTTTTGTTATCATTATGAATTTTTTTTAGTTCTTCAAATGAAGCTATTTTATTCAAGATACCACCTCCTAATTAGTATATTCCTTAAGGATTTGCGAAACCTTGTCCACTGTTACATGACCATAAACTTTGTCATTAACAGATACTACTGGTGCAAGTCCACAAGCCCCAACACATCTTAGTGAGCCTAAAGTGAATTTCATATCTTCTGTAGTCTTACCACAAGCTATACCTAGCTGATTTTCAAACTCCTTTAAAACGTCACCAGCACCTCTAACAAAACAAGCAGTACCCAAACATACATTTATGACATACTCTCCTTGAGGTTGAGTTTTAAAAAATGAATAAAATGTAACTACTCCGAATACTTTAGAAGCAGGAATGTCCAATTTTTTAGAAACAAAAAGTTGAACTTCTTCTGATAAGTATCCAAATATACTTTGTGCTTTATGCAAAACTTCTATAAGTGCACCTTTTTTATTAGGAAGTGAGAGTATAAATGTTTCTAACTCTAAAAATTTTTCATCTTTTTCATGACAACAGCACAATTAAAAAACCCCCTTATCATTTAATGTTATTTTTAATAATAAAATATGAAATCTCTAAAGAATTTAGGATATGTAATATATTATGATGGAACATTTAAAATATTATGAAAATTTATTTAAAAATATTATATATTATGAATAATTAAAATGTAAAGTTTTTTTTATAGATGATAAATTAAAATCCCAAAAGCATCTATGATATAATTTATATAAAATGTAGAGGAGGGGATGGCATGATTTATAATTTTGATGAAAGTATAGATCGAAAAAATACAGGATGTATTAAATTTGATGGATTAAAAGAACGATTTGGAGTAGAAGATTTAATTCCTATGTGGGTTGCAGATATGGATTTTCCAGTAGCTGAGCCTATAATTGAGGCTATAAAACATAGAGCAGAGCATCCTATATTAGGATATGCTAAGTTTGAAGATAGTTATTATGATGCTATAGTTTATTGGATGAAAAATAAGCATAATTGGAATATAAAGAAAGAATGGATATGCTTTACTCCAGGTGTTGTTTCAGCATTAAATTATGCAGTTCAAGCATTTTCCTCTCAAGGAGATGAAATAATAATACAAACGCCGGTATATGCACCATTTTCAAAAGCAATTAGATTTAATGGAAGAACTATTGTTAATAACCCATTAAAGTATGAAGATAATAATTATACTATGGACTTTGATGATTTAAAAAGAAAAATAACTCCAAGAACTAAGCTGTTATTTTTATGTAATCCTCACAATCCTGTAGGAAGAGTTTGGACTTTAGAGGAATTAAAGACTTTAGGTGAAATATGTATAGCTAATAATATAATTATAGTATCTGACGATATACATTTTGACTTAATATACAGTGGATACAATCACACAGTAATTGCTTCAATTAGTGAAGCTTTTGAGGAAAATTCTATTATTTGCACCGCTCCAAGCAAAACTTTTAATATTGCGGGATTACAAGTTTCTAATATTATTATTGCAAATAAAGAATTGAGAAAAAGATTTAAAATTACTTTAGAAAATAATGCTGTATTTGGAGCAAATGTATTTGGGATAGAGGCCTTAAAAGCATCATACTATTACTGTGATGATTGGTTATCTCAATTAATGATATATTTAGAGGAAAGTTTAAATTATGTAATAGATTTTATTGAAAATTATATACCAAAAATAAAAGTTATAAAGCCCCAGGGAACTTTTATAATTTGGCTAGACTGTTCTAATTTAAACATGAATGAAAAAGAAATTAAAGAATTTTTTATTAGAAAATGCAGACTAGGTCTTGATGAAGGAAGTATATTTGGACAAGAAGGAAAATATTTTATGAGAATGAATATAGCATGTTCTAAAAAAATTATTGAAGAAGCTCTAAATAGAATTAAAGTGGAAGCTGATAAGTTAAAATAAATAATAGAAGCATAGAATTACTAATAATAACTAAGATGCCAAAAGTAATTAAAAAGTTGCAAAAATAAGAATAAATTAATATAAGTAAATAAAAAGGTTCTTCTACAATTTTAAGAAGGGCCTTTTATTTATGTAAAAAATATATTATTTAAAACTTATTTTCATATTTAAGGGAATGACGAATCAGACAAATTGTATAGAGTTAGTTAACATAATTACAATTATGACTGTTAAATTTTAAAGTAAACTAAAATATGAGATAAAAATTAAATTTATAAGATGTTAATAGAAACTGTTAATTAAATCTAAAATTTATCATAAATGTAATATAAATTAAAATATATAAGAAGGGATTAACAATCTAATTTTAACTTTTTATAGCTAGTTTTATAAAGTTAACAAAGCGTGCTTTAGATGAAAGTAATAATATATTGTATACCAAGAATCCATAAGACAATATATTTTTTCATAATTAGATGGAGTGTTAAAAGAAGTTATAAAATCTTTTACAATATCAATTTTAGATTTAAAATTCTTATTTAGATCATTGCAAAGTTCCTTATTGTAATAAAGTTAATATTAAAAAAGGATTGATTTATCATTTACGACAAAATTCGAAGGAACTACATAGTGTGATCAGACATTTTGTTGTCAATATGGGAATAGTTATAAAATAGTCCTTGCATTTTCTTTGCTGATTTCTTGGAATTTACAGTATCATCTATTACCAAAAATCCTACGGATTTAGGTTTAGTATTATGTTCAAGAAAAAAATTAAAATAACTAATCGTATTGCTATTTATAAGACTATTATCCCACTTAGATTGGTTTAAGAATCTATAGATACAACTTTTATCTTTTGCAAATACCACACTTTTTGCAATTTTAGATAAAGTTTTAGTGCTGGGAAGATTTATTAATCCATTTATAATATTGAAAAAATGATTAAATTGTAGTTTAGACATTTCATAGTTTACATCATTTAAATAGTTGTAAAGTTCGTTATTAATGAATACAAATAAATACTTGGCATACTAATTACCTCCCGTGTGTGTATTTGTGTGGTAACTTTTATATAACAGGGTGAGCAAAAGTATGCCATATTTATTTTTTGGTAACATTACCAATTTAGATTTTTATTTTACAGAAGTAAATGCATAATTACAGCTCGAAGAGCCCTGCGAGAATATTTACTAGTGTGTTCTTGCTCTAATTTAATTAAACTTTCTAAAGTATACTTGTGTAATGTAGTTATTTTAGTTTGTTTTCTTCCCATAATAACTTATCCTTGGCGTTTTATTATAGTTATTATTAGGACAATTTATATTTTTTGTACATTAAATTTGGAACTAGTATATTTATATATAGAAATTAAAAAAGAAGTGAATCTAACTAGAGAAACACTTTCTGTTTTACCTTCAAATAAAATTGAAGATTTTGAGGCTAAATATAATAAAATACTTAAAGAAGGTTTTAATGAAGATTATTCTAAAAATATTGAATTGTATTCTCAAAAAAAGGTAAAAAAAAGTGTGAATCTTAATTTATTCAATAGATTAAGTGGCTATAAGGAACAGATACATGCCTTTATGTATGACTTTGATATATCTTTTGATAATAATTTAGCGAAAGGTAATTTACGTATGGCTAAAGTTAAGTAAAGAATTTTTGGAACCTTTAGAAGCTTCATAGGGCAAATGCTTTTACAAGAATTCGATGATATGTATTGCTGTAAGAAATCAAGATCACAACGCTTTAATAGGTGTAATCACCTATTATTTGTGTTGCATTAAATAGAAAAATTCTAACTGTAATTGTAAAATTAACAGTTGGGATTTTTTTATTTAACCAACCATACAAAAAAAAGAATTTAATCAAATAATATTTAAATATGTAATATTAAGTAATATAATGAATATATGTAGCTGAATAGTTACGTAAATTTATACTATGTAATTTTAAAAGGTAAATTATTATATTTAAATATGATAAAACTTTAAGTTTTAAAGCGTTTATCATATATTTTTCTCTATAACAATTTGTTTTTTGAAGTGTTCATATTCATAATTATTTTACAAAATTTATAATAAATTCAAAAAAGTGTTTTCAAATTAGTTATTATATGATATAGTAGTTTTATGGTTTATTTATCCTATTATAGATAATATTGTATATTACAATCGATTTGCGCTGTGTAATTTACCATATTTAAATATGATTAAACTTTAAGTTTTGAAGTGTTTATTATATATTTTTTGTACGAAGTTTGAGGATTAGTCCTTATTTCATAGGGCTAGGCTAACTTTTTATAAATAAATTGAATTATGCAATTTATTTATAAAAATTAAGTCTAAAGCATTACTATTGTATATATTTGTGCTTTATCAACAAGGCAAAATCTGTAAAGTATGCACGAAAGTTGTAGGACAATAGGCATTGGATTTAATATAAGTTAATAACAATTTAATTGGAGGGTTTGTAAATGGAGTACATATGTCATGACTTATTTATGATTAGAACACCAGCCTTGCCTGTTAAGATTTCAAGGGAATTGGTTAATATTGATAATTATAATGAGATTTTCGATTACGTCCTAAAGAATAATTTAGAAGGATATTTTAAGGAGGCTTTACAGGTATCAAGTTATTCACTGTATGAAGCACTTCAGAGAAGGAACAATGATAGCAAAAAAGATAAAGGCATTTATATGAGTTTATATAAATACCTTCAAAGGGCATCTTCGAGGACAACCCCTTATGGATTACTTGCAAACGTTTGTATAGGGAGTTTTGCTGATTCAGATAAATCTATTGTTAATTTAGATAAAACAAAAAAATCAATAAAAGTTGATAATTTTTGGGCATTCAATTTGATAAAAGATATTGAGAAAGATTTTGAAGTATTAAAAAACTTATCTCTGATATGGAATAGCAGTTGTTATATTTCGGACTGCAGAGTTAGAAACCCACATTTTTCTGACTATGGAACAGGTGAAGGTAATTCACTGAAAAAAAATTCCAGTATAAGATATACAAACTTAATTTCTATACTTAGAGATAACACCCAAGAATTTGTTAACTATATGGATATTGTACATATAGTACGACATCATTATCCTAATGTAGATGAAGAAAGAATATGCAATACAATAAATACATTAATTGAGCAGGAATATCTATTTACTGATTTGAGAGTTCCTGCATATTGTGAAGATGTGTTAGAGCATATACTTCAAATATTCGATAAATACAATGTATTATCAGAGTTAAAGTATAAGTTAGAAAAAATAGAAAATGATTTTAAAAAATATGAGTCACCTGATAAAGGTGATAAAGAACAATTGCTAAATCAAATATTAGAACAAATGAAAACGATTAAAACAGCTTCTAATTACATAGAAGTAAACTCAGGAAGTCGACTAGATAAACCATTTTTAAGTAAAGAAGTTAAATTAAAACTTGAAAAATTTATAAGTTTTATTGCTAATATTGGAGTGGAAACAGAAGTGTATACTCCTTTAGCCGAATTCAGAAAACAGTTTCAAGAAGAATATGGAACCAATATAGAAGTTCCTTTGACGGAGATCATAGATCCTTGTGGATTTGATGGGTTAAGGTATTATGAAGACACATATCGCAGTACTAGTGTTAGAGAGGACAAAATTAAAGATATTTTTGAGATAAAGGTACAAGAGGCATTAATTAATAGAGAAAAGAAGGCTATTTTAACAAAAGAAGACTTTATAGGTATATGTGATGAAAAGATCAGTGACCTAAGATTTCAAAACTCATTTGATATGAATTTTATAATTACTAAAGGTGATAAAGGTATGCATTTGACAATAGGCCCTAACTTTGGTTCAACATCAGCAGGAAAAACATTTCAACGATTTTATGGTGTTTTTGATGAAGATGAGTTTGAAAAATATAATACTATTTATGATAAGTTGGATAAGGAAGAAGAATGTTTGTATGTTGAGTTACGTGAGATGCCTAATTATGGGAGATGCTCCAATGTTATAAATTGGAATAAAAATTATAAGTATTTCTTGACATTAGGCTTGCCAGGAACAATTGAGAGAGAATCAGAGGTTTTTTTGTCTGATTTGGCAGTAGGTATAGATAGTAAGGATAATCTATATTTGAAATCAATCTCAAGGAATAAAATTTGTAAAATGGTTACAAATAATATGCTTAATCCAATGATAAATAGTAAAGTATTTAATTTGTTACTAGATATATCATCCAGTTACGATGAAATAAAGATAGTAGATAGAATGGATAACTTTCTTAAAAATGAATATATCTACTCTCCTGAAATAATAATTGAAGATGTCACTGTTGCACCTGCAAAATGGAAATTTACAGAAGCAAATTTGAAAATAGAATCTCTTCAAAAATTTAAAAAAAGTTTTGATTTTTGCAGTAAAAGATATGGCGTGGATGAATATTTTTACATGTGCAATGGGGATCAAAGACTATTATTGCATAGAACTGACGAAATTGCATTGGAAATCTTATATCAGGAATTTAAAGAAAAAAAATATTTAAAATTATGTAGTATAGAGAAAGATTTATTCAATAGCAATATGGGTTTAAATACAAAACAGGAAGCTTATGTATCGGAATTCGTATTCTCCTTTTATGTAAAGGAAAACAAAAATCTTCAAATTGAAAGTAGTAATATTTTACTTCAAAATGAAAATCGTATAATACATCCTTTTCAAGAAGGGTGGGTATATTTGAAAATTTATTGCAATAAAGAGATGGAAAATGATTTCTTAGTTCAGTTTTTTGATAATAAGGAGTCTTTGAAAATTAACAAATTTTTCTTTTTGAGATATGCTGATGAAATGGGAAAGCATATTAGATTGCGAATAAAATATTCTGATCAGAAAGAGGCAGTGAAATTATATTCAGTATTGAACCAGTGGCTATGTGATATGAGAGATTGTGGCATTTTGAAGCTCTGGTCAATAAACGAATATAGACGCGAAAACAATCGTTATGGTGGTGCTGATATTATATCAGAAATAGAAAACTTGTTTTTTCAGGATAGTGAGTATGTGATTAACTTTATTAAAAGCAGGAATGTACAGAATGAAGAGGAGCTTGAAACTGTATATTTTGAGGCTTTGAGTAAGTTACTATGCAATCTTACTTTGGATAAGAAAAAGATGTTGGAAATATTGGACAAGGTAGTAGAACAGAAAAATTATAGAAAAGAGTACAGCAAAAAAAGAAAGGAATATATGAAATGGTTTGAAGAAATTTTAGTTTCTGAATTTATGGAAGATAGTAGAACGAATGCAGTGAAAAATATATCAGACTTAATATTTAATCCAAAGAGAAAGCTAACTAATAGTGCTGATGATATTATTCTCTCAATAATGCATATGTGTTGTAACAGGCTGTCAGGTGATAGGACTGTAGAAACAAAGATGCATAGTATGTTAAGGCATACCTTGTATGATGTAATAAAGAAGGAAAAATATTATTAATAAATTCTAATTATTTTTAACTATAACCATGAGACAGAAGAAAAGGGGGAAAAAATGGCAAATTATAATGATTTTGATTTAGATTTAAAAATGACAAGCGAAAATAGAGCACAAAGTATACCACCCACTACAGTAGAGATAATAAAATCGGCAGTAAACTGTTGGGTTAAAATATCTAACTATTTGAACTGCACTAATGGCAGGGAATGCGCAATGCCAACGAAAGATAGACCAGCTGCATCTTGTCATAAGAAAATGGCTGGAGCTGTCCAAGCAAGATGCTAAAAGAAATAATAAGTAGTTATTACTGAAATACAAAAATAAGAAACCTGCCTTATGTTTATGCTTAACATTATTTATAAATTTTAATTATTTTTAAGCATAACATGAGACAGAAGAAAAGGGGTTTAAAAATGGCAAATTATAATGATTTTGATTTGGATTTAAAAATGGTAAGCGAAAATAGAGCACAAAGTGCGGATTTAACAGGCTATACAGTAGATATAATAAAATCAGTATTAACATGTACTGTTAAAATATCTAACTATTTGAACTGTACTAATGGCAGGGAATGCGCAANNCTGGAGCTGTCCAAGCAAGATGTTAAAAGAAATAATAAGTAGTTATTATTAAAATATAGAAATAAGAATCTGCCTCATGGTTATGCTCAACATTATTTATGAATTTTAATTATTTTTAAGCATAACATGAGACAGAAGAAAAGGGGGATAAAAATAGCAAATTATAATGATTTTGATTTGGATTTAAAAATGGCAAGCGAAAATGGAGCAAAAAGTGCGGATTTAACAGGCATAACAATATCAACGAAATGTCCTATTAATGTATCACAGGCTTTCAAATGTACTATTGGTAGTGTATGCGCAATGCCAACGAAAGATAGACCAGCTGCATCTTGTCATAAGAGAATGGCTGGAGCTGTTCAAGCAAGATGCTAAAAGAAAGAATAAGTAGTTATTATTAAAATATAGAAATAAGAATCTGTCTCATGATTATAGTTAAAAATAAAATTTGACAATACTAAAAACGTAGGTGGAAAGTATGAAAAAAAGAGAAGTTAAAATAACTGTATTTAGTAAAAAAATAATAATTAGTTTTATACTTTTACTTATAGTTATGGTTCTAACATTTATATCTTGTACTAATTCAGATAGAACTGAAGAAAAGGATCTTAAAAGATGCCAAGATACAGAGTTTGCATCAGATAGCAGAATTAGAATAGAAAAATTAAGTGAAGTCCAACAGAAGAATTTGCATACTTTAGCAAAGGTCTGGGGATTTGCTAAGTATCGTCATCCAGACATTACAGCGGGAAATATTAATTGGGATGCAGAATTATTTAGAGTTATGCAAAAGGTACTTGAGGCAACCACCAAGGAAGAAGCTGGAGATATCATGGCTATATGGTTAAACCAGTTTCCCTTTGAGGTTAATACACTTAGTAAAGAACAGGAAGTTCTATATCATCAAGTAGAAGAGAAGGCATACTTAGATGTAGGATTTTCATGGATAAAGAATAGACAAGTTCTTGGAAATAACCTTGCTGACTATCTTGAAAATTTATCAGGGGTAAAAGTAACTGATAATGATAATGGATATGCTGTTTTTGAAAGAGGGGATATTGTTAATGTATCCTCAGATTCTCTTATGGGGAATTCTATTAAGTATGAAGACACAGGAATGAGATTGCTTGGATTGTTTCGTTATTGGAATATTATAGAATATTTTTATCCATATAAAAATCTCATGGATGAAGATTGGGATCAAGTACTTTATGATAAGATTCCTGAGTTGGCACTTCAAAAAGATAAGGAGTCATATGTATTATCTATTGCAAATCTTACCACATATATTCATGACTCTCATGGATTTCTTTATGATAACTTTAAGGTGCTACAACAACACTTTGGAACATACAAACCCAATGCATCAATATTTAATATAGATGGTCAGATTGTCATTGCTGGCATGGAAGATAAGTCACCTTTAAAGTTAGGAGATATTGTGGTAGCTATTAATGGAACCACTATTGAAAAAAGAATAGAGGAGTGTAACAAATATATATCAGTATCAGATAAAAATCATTTTACAAATGCTTTTGAAGATTACCTTTTGTGTTCCACAAAGGAAATAGCTGAAATAGAGGTAATAAGAAATGGTGAAAAATTAAGCTTAGATGTTCCATGTTATTATAATAATAATAATCGTGATGTAAAAAAACTGGGTAAAGATAAGAAAAATGGTTTCATGGAAGACAAAAAAATAGGTTATATTAATGCAACTACACTTAAGAGTGGAGATGTGGACAAATTAATGAAAAAATTTGAAGACACAGAAGGGGTGATTATTGATGTGCGAGGAAGTTATGGAAAAATGGATAATTACTCATTATTTTCCAATAACATTATAGGAGAATATATAAAACCTGAAATTTCTGAATACCAACAATTTTATTCAAGTAATAGTTTTGAACCAGGGAAATTTTTCAAATCAACCATTAATAGTTCAGGAAGAGGATTCATAGAGAAACAATTGGACAAAGGTTTAGATTCAATTACATTTAGCAAAATATTTGATAACGGCATTATTAGAACCTCATTAGGTAAAGTAAAAAATAGATATCAGTATAATGGTAAGGTAATCATACTGATGAATGAATGTACGCAAAGCGTCTTGGAAACAATGGTTATGTCTTTTATGGATGCACCAAATGCAATGGTAATAGGAACTCCTTCTGCAGGAGCTAATGGAAATGCTATAGAAATTACACTTCCGGGGTGTATAAAGACATCTATATCAGGGCTAGCAGTAACATATATAGATGGAAGTCAGACACAAAGAATAGGTCTTAAACCTGACATAACTGTAAAACAAACTGTGAAAGGAACTGCAGAGGGTAGGGATGAGGTTATAGAAAAAGCAATAGAGTTAATTACTAAACCAGAGAGTAAATAGCAATACTACAAAATAAGTAAGGACAGGTGAAATAACATTATGGTAAATGAGGGGATATACCAGAAATTACAAAATTATATAGATCGTACTTTAGATTGCATAAAATCGGATTATGAAAAAAATGAAATTAAATATATATACTATGCAGACATATTACATTTATCAGCTATTGCATATAAAACAGATGAACATAAGGATAAATGGGAAGAAATAGGGTATCAGATGTGTTGTAAGATAAAAGATTTTATTGAAAATTATCACACTTACAAGAATAATGTTTCTATTTTAGCAGGATTCGGATATATGTGTTATGCTGTGGAATTGTACTCCCAAAATACGGGGAGGTTAAAAAGATTTTCTAAAAGTATGCATACTCTTTTAATGAAAGAAACAAAATCCATAGCAAAAACATCTCAAAAAAATTATGAACATACTGAAATGAGTAATTATGATTGTGTATCAGGCGTTTCAGGAGTGTTATATTATTTGCTTGATTATAGAGATGATGATGAACTATATAAAGAAACAATAGAAGAGGCTATAAAATATTTAGTGAAGCTGGCAAGTACACATAACTATAAGGATGAGATGATTTACAACTTTCATATTCAATCTCAACAACAATTTAATGATGAAGAGAAAGTTTTATATCCAAATGGGAACTTTAATTTTGGTATGGCACATGGTGTGATTGCACCTTTAGTAGCGTTATCGAAAGCATATAGCTATGGTTATAAAAATGAAAATTTGAAAACTGCTATAAATACTATATTAAAATTTTATAATGATTTTAGAGTTATTAAAAATGGAATTTCATATTGGCCGGGACAATTGTCTTTTGAAGAATATAAAAATAACAAGGTTGAAGACGATAGTATCCATTATGCTTGTAGTTGGTGTTATGGTAATATTGGCATATTACGTGGATTAATGTTAACAGCACAGAATATGGAATTAAAAGATCTAAGTGAGTTTTATAAAAGTGAACTAATAAAAGTATTAGAACTTCCACTAGAACAATTTTATGTAGTAAGTCCGGCTCTTTGTCATGGGTATAGTAGTGTATTAGCAGCTAAGATTTGTTTGATGAATGAGAGTAGTGGGCAGAGCATGGAATATGGAATTGATAAGATTATTGATAAGATTATTTCATTAAGTGAGTATAATACGGATCAAGTTCATAAAGATATGTCTTTGATAGAGAATAAAGAGGGAAGATTAGAAGGTTGTATAGGTGAGTATTCCTTACTAAGTGGAGTTACAGGTATTATACTTGTTTTTTTAGATCTGTTATATGGCGTAAATAATTATAAAAAAATACTGATGCTAATTTAAAATTTATGGAGATGTTAATGAAAAAGAAATTTAATATTAATTACATAAAAACTTTAACTAAGATAACTAGGATTATTTATGATGTGGACAAGCGATATATTTATAGTGTAATGAGCATAGTTATTGTCACTAGTTTGATTCCAGCGGCCTCATTAAAAATAATGCAGGAAATTATAAATATGATACAAACCAGTATACAAGATCTAAAAGAAATTTTTATATTGATTATTGCATATTTGAGTTTGGGTTTAATTGAAACCATAATACAAACGGTTTGGGGATATTATAAATCTAAGTTTGCTTTTAATTTTAATCTGATTATAAAGAGAGGGATTTTACAAAAATCTTCAAGGTTACAGCTTCAAGATTTTGAAAAAAGTGAGCTTTACAATATGATTCAAAGAGCTGAACAACAAGGTGAGGGTGGATTACTCTCTTATTTTGATAAAGCTTTAAATGTTATAGGTATGTTGATTACTAGCATTTCTTATTTTATAATTGTTTTAAGTTTTAAAAGTTGGATTGTGCCATTGCTTATTATCATTCCAATAATAAGATTTATGATAAGTAATAAGATTAATAAAGACGAATTTAATATGGTAAAAAAACGCACAGATGATGAAAGGAAAGCGTGGTATTATAGTTATGTTATTACTTGTGGAATTAATTACAAGGAATTAAAACTTTATGATTTATTTTCACATTTTATAGAAAAGTTTAATAAATTGGAACGAAAATTCATTAAACAAGATTTAGGGATTTTACAAAAAAGATTGAAATATTTAATCATTTTTAATATATTTGAACAATTGTTGATAGGAGGACTTTTCTCATATACCATATACTGCGGGTATATCGGAGTAATTTTGATTGGAGATGTGATAACTTATACGAGAGCAATGATTTCAGCTAAGAGTGAAATTCAAAGTGTAATTATGTCTTTTTCAGAGTTAAATAAATCTAGCATGTTTATTGAACAGCTGTTTGATTTTATGGGACTAGAAGAAAAAAATATAAGTGGAACTATTAAAATTGATCATATCGAGTCCATAACTATAAGTCACTTATCATATAAATACCATGAAAGTGATAGATATGCTTTAATTGATGTGAATTTAAGCATAAAAAGAGGTGATTTTATTGCAATTGTTGGGCGCAATGGAAGTGGAAAAAGCACTCTTATGAAGATACTCATGGGATATTATGATGAATATGAAGGAGAAATTTTTATTAATAATATTAATCTTAGAGATATAGAAAAAGATAGTTACTTGAAAAACATTGGAGCCCTTTTTCAGGATTTTACTAAATATGAAGGAACTATAAGGGAAAATGTTTCTTATAGTGACTTAAACATGATAAATGAAGATAAAAAAATTTATGATGTATGCAGGCAATTTGAACTTGAAAAATTAGTTGGAGAACAGGAAAAGGGTATTGACACACAACTTGGATTTTGGTTTGAGTCTGGAAAACAGATTTCATTTGGACAATGGCAGAAGGTAGCACTTTCCAGAACTTTTATGAGAAATGCAGAGTTATATTTTTTAGATGAGCCTAATGCAGCTTTAGACTCTATTTCTGAATTCGAAATGGCTCAGCTATATAAAAAGGTGTTCAAAGATAAGATTGGTTTTGTAATAACACATAAGTTCAACAATTTTATAAATAATGCTAATAAAATTATAGTTCTTAAGGATGGCAGGATTGTTGGTGATGGTAACCATGAATCTCTGCTAACAATTTCTGAAGAATATGAGCAGTTATACAAGCTACAAATTTAAAAAGTAATATAGAAAATGAATACTATTCTTAAACTTTGCTCAACAAAAATATTTACTGCAAACCTTTGTATATAAAGGTTTGCAGTAAATTAATTATACTAGTAGATGATACTTGATCTACTGCCAGATATAGAAAAAAAGTTTCAATTAATTTAATAAATTATTTTTTTAATGAAAGAGTTTTTTATGATATTTTCATAAATTTCAAATTGATTTTGAAATCTGTAAGATTAAACTCTTAAATAAAAAACTAGCAAATTATAAAATGTACCCTATAGGATGGACACTATAAAAAAGTCTATCCTATAGGGTACTTTTATGTATAATTAAATAAAGAATAACTGATATTAGGAGAACTGTAATGAGTAAAAAAATATTTACTGAAAATGAAATAGCAATATTATCTGAAAATAAATTTGTAAAAAATGTTAGTAGTAAAGGAATTACATATACTGATGAATTTAAAAGATTATTTATTGCGGAAAATGAAAATGAAAAATTTCCACGACAAATATTCGAAGAATGTGGATTTAATATAGATATTTTAGGTTTAAATCGCGTTCAGTCATGTGGTAAAAGATGGCGTGCAGCATTTCGGAGAAATGGAGTAACTCAACTTCAGGATACTAGAAAATTCAATACTGGAAGACGTACCGAAAAAAATTTATCTATTGAAGAAAAGTATGAAAAACTTCAAGCTAAAATAAAACTCTTAGAAGCGGAAAATGAACTACTAAAAAAGTTAGAAATGTTGGAAAGGAGCGTGAAAAAGAAAAAGTGAAATTGCTAACGCAACAAAAATATATCCTTATAAAATCAGTTATAGATAAATATAAACTTAAAAATTTGGTTAGTTGCTTATGTAAATTATCTAATATTTCACGTTCAGGGTATTATAATTACTTTTCTATAAAATCTCATACTAATCGTATGTCACGCGAAGAGCGTGATTTAGAAAGCTATAATAATATATTAATTGCATACAACTTCAAAAAGTGTAAAAAGGGTGCTAGACAAATTAAAATGACTTTAGAAAATCAATTTAATATTAATTACAATCTAAAGCGTATTGGAAGAATAATGAATAAATATGATATTATATGTCCACATAGAAAAGCTAATCCTTATAGAAGAATGATGAAGGCTACCAAGGAACATTCAATCTTGCCGAATTTATTAAATAGAGAATTCAAACAAGAAGCACCTGGAAAGGTATTACTTACTGATATAACATATCTATTTTATAAAAATGGTCGGAAGGCTTATTTGTCGACCGTTCTGGATGCATCTACTAATGAAGTGCTAGCCTATAACTTATCTAAAAGCTTAAAAATAGATATTGTAACAGATACTATTGAAAACCTAATATCCTCAAACAAGTTTTTAATTTCGTCAGATACATTTATTCATTCAGATCAAGGGGTTCATTATACTAGCCCTATATTTCAAAAGATATTAAAGAACTATAATATAGGACAATCAATGTCTAGGAGAGGCAACTGTTGGGATAATGCTCCGCAGGAATCATTCTTTGGACATTTTAAGGATGAAACAAATATTAAAAATTGTAATACATTTGAAGAGCTTTTAAAAGAAGTCAGCAACTATATGGATTATTATAATAATTATCGAGGTCAATGGAATCTAAAAAAGATGACTCCCGTAAAATATAGGAATCATCTTCTTAGTACTGCTTAGACTTTTTTTAAACTGTCCTTGACAAAGGATACATTTTATTACTTGCTAGTTTTTTATTTTTAAATTCATACTTTCTTTATATAGTTGAAATTTAAAAAATATATAACTTTAGAAGTTAATTTTAAAGCTTGAACAATAACTATGAATTAAAAATTTCCGTATAGTATATAAGGAATCAATAAATAAAAAATTGGTCAACATAATAGTCGATTTTATACTACACTAGATTATTGAAAAATATTCATTTATTTGGGATAAAATATTCTATTATTTTTGACTAATTATCTTATTTGAGAAACCTAAATAAATTGTAGAAGGTGAATTTTATGAGAAATCCTATAAGAAATTTTTTAAGTATTTTTTTAGCTATATTTATTAGCTTATTTGCATTCATTGGTTGTGCTGCTGATAAAAAATCAGAAGCAGTAAAAGAGAATTTTCAATTGGAAAGTTCAGCCGAAGACTATGCAATAAACGATGGTGAGCAAAATAGCAAGGTAATGGAAGACAGCAAAGCAAGAGAAAATAAAGTGGAGGAAAATAAACTTATTAATTCTTCATCTAAAAAAATAATAAGAAATGTAGATATTACATTACAAACTACTGAATTTGAAAAATCTATTGAAGCAATTAATAAAAGCATAGATGAATTTAAAGGATTTATGCAGAGCTCTTATATGAATGGTAATGGTATAGACAATAAAGGGAATACCTATAATAGAAACGGCAATATAACAGCAAGAATTCCAAGTAAAGATTTAGAAGGGTACCTTATTAAATTAAGATCTATAGCTCATGTAACTCAAGAAGGACAACATGGGGAAGACGTAACTTTGACATATGTTGATAACGAAGCTAGACTTAAGGTTTTAAAAGTAAAAGAAGAAAGATTGTTAGAAATCCTTAAAGAAAGTAAGAATGTCACTGATATAATTGCAGTAGAGTCAGAACTTTCTAAAGTTAGATATGATATTGAATCAGTAGAGGGATATTTAAAAAATTTAAATAATTTAATAGAATATTCAACAGTATATATCAATATTGATGAAGTTGAACAAATTAAAAATGAAATTGATGTAAAGGGAAGTATATTTGAAAAAATGACTAATTCTTTTATAAATTCTATAAAAGATGTTGGACATTTAATGAAAAATTCTATCATTTATATCGCTGCATCTATTCCATATATAGTTGTAATAGGATTAATAGTGTTCTTATTTAGATTTATAATAAAAAGATTTAATATAAAAGATAAGTTTATTAAGCCATTCTCAAAAAAATAGGTAGTTATCTAGATTTCGTACAAATATAAGATTTTATATTTGTACGAAATTTTTAGATGATATAATTCTGTTCCATACAAAACTATAGATTTAAAGAAACTTATAAGATTATATATTTTTAATATTAACCATAAGAAAACATAAATACATAAAACTAAGTAGGCTTAAGTTAATATCTTTAACTTAAAAAGTCGTATAACTCCCTCTTTTATATATCTACATCACCCTATCATATATAGGGTTCCGTAATGTAAGTTCAACTTATACCTGATTTCAATCCTCACAACAAAAATTCTCATTTGTAGATTAAAATTTAAGAATTAAGGATGAATAATTATGGTTAAAACTCCACGGACAAAGCCTTTGGGGTTTTCTTAAAATCAATTTTATTAATTGTTTTCTCTAAATAGATTTTTTAATAAAAGTGACTTTGTCACTGGAATATGATGTTCATGAAAAAGAATATGCAAAGTAAACTTGACAAATGATGCAAAGTATACTATGCTAAAAATGCAAAGTAAACTAAGCTAAATGGTAGGAGTGTGATATATTGAAAAGCAGAATAAGAGAATTGCGAAAGAAAAATAAACTATCACAAGAAGAGTTGGCACTGGCGGTAGGAACTACTAGACAAACAATTACATCTATAGAAGTTGAAAAATATACTGCTTCTTTGGTACTTGCATATAAGATTGCACATTATTTTGGGCTAACAATTGAGGAAGTATTTGATTTTTCAGAAGTGGAGGAATTTTAAAATGGAAAGGTATAAGAAAACATTATTAACAAGAATTTATGCCATGACTTTCTTTGGTTTTGCAATTTTGGTTGGCTATATATTAAAAATGAGTGAACTATATGGTATGCAGAGTATGGGCACATTTAGTGAATTTTATCAAGGTTTTCAATTAGGAATTATTATATTTGTGGAAATCATATTTGTATATTTAATAACGCGATATATTATAACTTTACAAAAGCCGGAAGAATTAAAAAAGCTATATTATAGAGAAAATGACGAGCGAATAAGGACGATTCGGGAAAAGTCTGGTGGTCATATTATTTTTGTATGCGCAATTACAATATTGATTGCAGCTATTATAGCTGGATATTTTAACGAAATTATATTTTGGACTTTAGTAGTATGTAGTTTGTTTTTATTCATTACAAGAAAAGTATTAATAATATATTATTCTCAGAGATTGTAAGGAGGAAATGATATGAAAACAAGGATGAGAAGAGAGCTACAAATAGGGTGGATAGTATTTGTACTATATCTTATAATTAATTGTTTTTTTGCTGTACATGAACTAGTAATGGGAGTATTGGCGGGATTATCAATTAGTTTTCTTATTGTTGGCGCATTACCAGAGAAAGTATATCGTGGATTAAAGCGTTGGAAAAAATCCTTTGTAAAATAATACACTAAGCAGAGAAGAGCTAGGAATTATTAAGCATATTTTATTCATGGTAGAGGCGTATATTGAGGATCATATTATTAGAGATATAAAAGAGAGTAAAAAGTTGCTTCTGAAAGATTTTTTATGTGAAATCATGTTACTGTAAAGTTGGAAGGCGATTTAGCAGTAATAAAAACGTTATTTAGACTTTGGGGCAGTTATGGGGCCAAACAAGTGGAAAAGAAAATGGAGGTTTTGAAATAATAATCAAAGCTACCATTTTCTTTTTTTAATAGAATTGATGATATCATGGCATTTATAATTTTATTCTCTTCTTAGTTTTATAGATATTTTTATTTGTGTATTTACAAATGAAAAAATGTAATGTATACTGGTGTATATACACTAAGTAGATATGCTACTTTTACAGTTGAGAATTGAAATATTTAGCAATATTAACTTATACATTAATCTTTGAGGTAGTAAATCTATAAATGGGGGAGATTATTATGAAAATGAATATTAAAAAAATGGTAATATCAGCATTGTTGATGGCTATATCTATAATCATACCATTAGTCTTTGGTTCAACTTTGAGAGTATATATACCACCATTTTCTGCAACTTTGGCATCACATGTGCCGATGTTTTTATCTATGTTTTTAGGACCTTTTCATGCAGCAGTTGTTGGTATCGGATCTACAATTGGATTCTTATTTGCTTTTCCTGATCCAATAATTGCAGCTAGAGCAGCAATGCATATAATAGTAGGATTTGTAGGAGGAAAATTAATACTTAAAAATGTAAGTCTTACTAAGACTATTTTTATAACTGCACCATTGCATGGATTCTTAGAAGCTTTAGTTGTAATGCCTTTTGGTTTTGATTTACATAAAGCATTAATTGTAGTAGGTATTGGTGGAGTATTACATCATATTGTTGATGGTCTTATCACTTTGCCTTTAGTAGCATCTATAAATAAAGCTACAGGAAATTTACTTTCTAGTAATAATAAAAGAAAAGATATGGCAGCTTAATTTTAGATTTTTATCGCATTCAAATAAAAGATAAGAGTTCTATCAAAAAGTCGTGATTTTTAATCACGACTTTTATTATTTCTTTTTACCTTTATTATTTTTGCTGTCTGATTTCTTTTTACTACTTGACTTATCTGTAGATTTTTTTGATTTATTTCCCATAAAGTTCCTCCTTTTATTTATATTATATTATATTTAAATATGCTCAAAAAAATAACTATTAAGTGTTGTGGTATATTTTATTAATTCCCAATGTATAAGTCCATAATTGTGAACTTTGCATTGAACTATTTAATACTAGCTATATGATAATTTTTTAGGTGACTTATCTATATTAAGTCGTTCCATTTGTATATTGAAAAATATCTTGGATTTTTGTACTAGTTATTTTATTTTAGACACCTAATATTAATTAATAGTGAAATTGTTATAGTATTTCTGTATAATTATATAGAGTCAAGATAAAATTTGAGTTTATATAAAGAATTAAACTTCTATATAAAACAGATTTATGAAAATTAACTAAAAGGATGGAGTTCTATGAATTTAATAACTTTAGAAAATATATGTAAAAGCTATAGTGATAAGACGCTATTAGAAAATATAAAATTGACTATTACGGATGAAGATAAGATAGGGGTAATAGGTGTAAATGGAGCAGGAAAGTCTACTCTTTTAAAAATAATTGGAGGAATGGAGACTTCTGATAGTGGTGATATTATAAAAATGAATGGACTTAGAATAGAATATTTACCTCAAGAAGTTATCTATGAAGCAGAAGATACTGTACTGGAACAGATTTTTAAAGGATCTTCAGAAGTTATGAAAGTGCTAAGGGAATACGAAAGTATACTTCACAAACTTTCATTGGACGGTGAAAATACTACTCTTCAAAAAAGTTTAATCTCTCTTCAAAGTAAGATGGATGCTTTAAATGGATGGCAGCTAGAAAGTGAAGCAAAAAGAATATTAACAAAATTAGGTATAAATAATTTTAATGATAAGATGAAAGTTCTATCTGGAGGGCAAAGAAAAAGAGTAGCATTAGCTTCCTCTCTAATATCTCCCTGTGACTTATTAATTTTAGATGAGCCAACTAATCATATGGATAATAATATAATAGAATGGTTAGAGAATGAACTTAGAAATAGAAAATCTGCATTGCTCATGATTACTCATGATAGATATTTCCTAGATAGAGTAGCTAACAAAATAATTGAAATTGATAATGGGAACATTTATGCATATATGGGAAACTATTCAACTTTCATAGAAAAGAAGCTTGAAAGAGTTGAACTTATGCAAAGTTTAGAAAGAAAAAGACAAAACTTATATAGAAAAGAACTATCATGGGTAAAAAGGGGAGCTAAAGCTAGAAGTACTAAACAAAAAGCAAGATTGGAAAGATTTGAAGAAATTAAAAATAGTAAAATTGAAATAAATGATAATAAAATAGATATATCCACAGGCAGTAGTAGACTTGGCAAAAAAATAATTAATGTGGAGAATATTTATAAATCATTTGGAGAGATGCAATTAATTAGAGATTTTAGTTATATTGCAACAAAAGAAGATAGAATAGGAATAATAGGGCCAAACGGGGTAGGAAAGTCTACACTTTTAAACATATTAAGTGGTAGATTAGAAGTAGATGGTGGAGTAATTGAATTTGGTGAAACTGTAAAACTTGGTTATTTTACTCAAGAAAATGGTGAGATGAATGAAACTCTTAGAGTTATTGATTATATAAAGGAGATAGCAGAATTTATAACTACAAAGGATGGAATTACAATTTCTGCTTCTCAAATGCTAGAAAGATTTATGTTCGAAGGGGCAATGCAATATACCCCTATATCAAAGTTATCTGGTGGAGAAAAAAGAAGACTGTATTTACTTAGAATATTGATGGAGAGTCCTAATGTATTATTCTTAGATGAGCCTACTAATGATTTAGATATAGATACCCTTACTATATTAGAAGAGTATCTTGAAGAATTTAATGGTTCAGTAATTACTGTATCCCATGATAGATACTTTTTAGACAAAATTGCTAATAAAATTTTTACTTTTGAAGGTAATGGAAAAATATTAGAAATTACAGGTAATTATAGTGATTATAAGGAATATAGTGAACTTTACTTAGCTAATGAGAAAAAAGATGAAAATATAAATAAAACTAAAGAAATTAAAAATAAAGAATCTAAAAAAGAAAAACCATTAAAGTTTTCTTATAAAGAGATGAAAGAGTATGAAGAGATCGATGGAAAAATTGAAGAGAAAGAAAATGAATTAAATGAAGTTGAAGAAAATATAAGTAATGCAGGAAGCGATTTTGTATTACTTCAAGAATTACTAGGAAAGCAAAGTAGGATTGAAGAAGAGCTGGAATATTTAATGGAAAGATGGACTTATCTTAATGAGCTATCTGAAAAAATTAAGGAAAATAAAGAAAATAATATATAAGATATATGCTTTATTTTAATTTTTATAAATAAAACTTTTATCTATAGATTAAAAATTAAGGATAAAACTCCAAAGTCAAAGGCTTTGGAGTTTTTTATAATTGAATTTATCTTAAAAGTCATCGTCGTTAATTCTCAATTTCTAAAAAATAATAAATTAGTATGCTATCTTATTTGCTACTATACCGAGTTATTTTATTCCTACCTTTTAAACTTGTAAGTAAAATTAAAACTAAAAAACAAGTTTGTTTTACAAATTGTGTATAATATTTTTATAGTTTTACTATTATATTTAATACTACTATTTATAATATAATAAGTAGATAATAATATTAAAAGATATTTAATAAATATTTAATAATTTTGTAACATAGTGTATAATGTTCCTGTGATAAATTTTTAGAATATTTTCATAATAAGGGAGGAGAAAAATGAGTAACAAAAAAAAGAAAAAAGGTTTTCCGACGGCCTTTACAGTTACATTTATTGTATTAATTCTTGTTGCCGCATTGACTTACTTAATACCAGCTGGAAGCTATGCTAAATTAAAATTTGACACTGAAACTAATATGTTTACGATTACAAAGCCATCTGGTGAAATAGAAGAGCTTCCTGCTACACAAGAAGTATTAGATAAATTAAACATGAAAGTTGATGTATCTAAATTCACCAGTGGAAGTATTAGTAAGCCCATTGCTATACCTGATACCTATGAAAAAATAGAAAGCAATCCGCAAGGACCTTTCGAAATATTAACTGCACCAATCCAAGGGGTGTATGAATCAATTGATATTATAATGTTTGTATTTATTCTTGGAGGTATAATTGGAGTTGTTAATTATACAGGAGCTTTTGATGCTGGAATAGCTAGTTTATCAAAGGCAACAAAAGGTAAAGAAATGATGCTAATAGTTGTAGTAACTGTATTAATTGCAGTAGGCGGTACTACTTTTGGCTTAGCAGAGGAAACTATAGCATTTTATCCAATATTGATGCCAATATTTTTAGTTGCAGGATATGATGCATTAGTATGTATAGCTGCAATATATATGGGCTCATCATTAGGAACAATGTTTGCAACAGTGAACCCTTTTTCATCTGTTACAGCATCTAATGCTGCTGGTATAAGTTTTACTGAAGGTTTAGCAGTTAGAGGAATTGGTTTAGCATTATCATTAGTAATTTCTTTAATTTATATAATTCGTTATGCAAAGAAAGTTCAAATGGATTCTAAAAACTCATTAATTCATGCAGATAAACAACATATTGAAGATAAATTTTTAAGTAATTATGATCCTAACAACATTCCAAATTTTGATTTTAGAAGAAAGCTTATGTTGTTGATTTTCGCTTTAACTTTTGGGGTAATGATTTGGGGAGTATCATCAAAAGGCTGGTGGTTCACTGAAATGACTGCATTATTCCTAGCAGTAGCAATAGTAATAGGATTTATTTCAGGGATAGGAGAAAAAGCATTCGTTGATAAATTTGTTACTGGTGCTGGGGATCTTATAGGAGTTGTATTAATTATAGGTGTTGCTAGAGGAGTTAACATCATTATGGAAAATGGCTTAATTAGCGACTCTATATTATACTTCTCATCAGGAATAGTTGAAGGTATGAACTCTATGTTATTTATAGTTGTTATCTTAATACTATTTAGTTTATTAGGATTCTTTATATCATCGTCATCAGGTCTTGCAACTTTATCAATGCCTATTATGGCTCCATTAGCAGATGCAGTGGGTATATCAAGAGATGTTATTGTTAGTGCATATCAATATGGACAAGGTTTGATGTCATTTATTACTCCAACGGGATTGGTATTAGCTAGTTTAGAAATGGTTGACGTAACCTATGATAAATGGCTGAAATTTATTTTACCGCTAATGGCATTAATGGGTGGACTATCTATAGCGATGCTATTTGTTCAAGTAATTTTATAATATTTTTTATAAAGTGTAGAGTCTATCATTAAAAATTATTTTAATGAT
>NZ_DKLM01000104.1:0-15263 GCF_002455975.1 Clostridium sp. UBA6640 | reverse complement strand
ATAAATAAATTTTAGATTTTTTTATATATTATGTTGATTTTAAATATATATTTTTTCTCTTTGGAAATACTAACATTAAAAGAGGAGGTGAAAATATGGAGCTTTCTACTAGAGAAGTTATTAAATTAAAACTTGTTGATCTTCAAGAAAATGTTCGTGATTTTCAAAGCTATGCTGATAAAGTAGATGATAAAGATGTTAAAGATGAATTTAAGGCGTTGGCAAAAGAATGTGGATATCAAGCACAAAGACTTCAAGGATTACTAGGAGAGTTTGAAGATTAATTTTAAGAGTTTTCATTTGAAAACTCTTTTTTAAATCAAGTACTATGCTATTTTCAAGATAGATTTATTAATAAATTAATGTAATAAAATAGATAAAATGTAAAAGCTCTTTTCAAACTTTCAGGTGATATTTTATAACTTTAAAAAGGTTTATTTATACTGTTTTATAAAGTTTATATTGCATTTTCTTGAAATATAAGGTATTATTATATTAAAGATAGTTACTAATAATTCATTTCGAAGTAATATATAGTATTATTATAGTATAAAATGAGGTGAGAGGGATGGAAATTAATTGGATTTGGCTTCTATTAACAGCTTTTGTTATAGTAATTGACTTTCTTACAAGTGACTTTGTTTATTCCTGGCTTATTATAGGCTTTATACCAGCTTTTCTATTAGGCTTTTTCGTAGTATTTCCTGCACAAGTTTTTATTGCTGTAATGGCAGGTGGAATTTCAATTGTACTAGGACTAAAATACTCTAGAAAATATATTAAAAAGAATATAAAGCAAGAAAAGCTAATGATGGGAAAATATTTGGGGCAAGAATTTGTAGCAAATATAGATATTATAAAAGAAGAGCAAATGAAGGTGAACGGCGTATATTGGAGAGTAAAAAATATAAGCTCACCAATAATTAGTGGTGAAAGTTTTATTGTTGTTGATATAGAGAACAATAAACTTATTATTAAAAAGGGAGATGAATAGCAATGATTCTTTTTGGTTTTTTAACTGTACTGGTAATAGTATTATTACTTATAATATTATCGGTAAAAGTTGTAAACACAGGCTATGTTTACATTTTAGAAAGATTTGGCCAATTCTACAAGGTCTTAGAACCAGGATGGCATATAACAATTCCATTTGCTGACTTTGTAAGAGCGAAAATATCAATGAAACAACAAATTCTTGATATACCACCTCAAAACGTTATAACAAAAGATAACGTTAAAATATCAGTAGATAATGTAATATTCTATCAAGCATTAAATGCTAAGGATGCAGTTTATAACATTGAAAACTACACTTCAGGTATAATGTATTCAACAGTAACTAATATGAGAAATATAATAGGAGATATGACACTTGATGAGGTATTAGCAGGTAGAGATACTATAAACTTCAAGTTATTGACTATTGTAGATACTATTACAGATGCTTATGGAATAAAAATACTATCTGTAGAAATTAAGAATATAGTTCCACCAGCAGAAATTCAAGAAGCGATGGAAAAACAAATGAAAGCTGAAAGAAATAAGAGAGCAGCAATACTTAATGCAGAAGGAGATAGACAAAGTGCTATAGCTAGAGCAGAAGGTGATAAGCAATCTAAAATTCTTCAATCAGAAGCAGAAAAAGAGGCTAATATTAGAAGAGCAGAAGGTTTACGTGAGTCTCAATTATTAGAGGCAGAAGGTAAAGCAAGTGCAATTGAATTGATTGCTAAAGCTGAAGCTGAAGCTATAGAAAAAGTTAATAAGGCTATAATTGATTCAGGTACAGATGCAACTGTAATAGCTCTAAAACAAGTAGAAGCATTAAAAGAATTATCTAAAAACCCAGCTAATAAGTTAATATTACCTGTAGACACCTTATCTTCATTAGGTAGTATATCTGCTATAGCTGAAACAATAAAAATGACAAAAGATAAATAATAAAAAAATAAAAGCTAGCTCAAAATTGAGCTAGCTTTATTTTTTATTTTATAAAAGGAAAAAGTAGCTAAATGTAGAATAATGTTAAGTCGAGGTGATTTTATGAGAAGGAATAGAAGAGTACAATTCATATATTGTTTTATTGTATTAACTTTAATAATTGCTAATTTATTTACTTTAAATGTTAATGCAGAAACTAAAATAAAAAGATTAGCTGGTAAAGGAAGATATGAAACTGCTAAAGAAGTGTCATCAGATGGGTGGACAAGTAGTGAATATGCAGTTTTAGTTACAGGAGCGGATTATCCAGATGCACTTAGTGCTACTCCACTAGCTAAAAAGTATGAGGCTCCAATACTATTAACGGAAAAAAATAAGTTAAATGATAATACCTTAAGTGAAATAAAAAGGCTAGGTGTAAGAAAAATATTTATAGTAGGTGGTACTGGGGTAGTAGGTACTGAAGTTGAAAATGAAATTAAGAATTTAGACATTGAGATTGAAAGAATCTTTGGTAAAGGTAGGTATGAAACATCAGTTGCAGTTGCAAAAGAGGTAGGAGTAGAAAAGGGTATTTTTGTTGCCTATGGATTAAATTATGCAGATGCATTATCAGTAGGACCAATTGCAGCTAAACTTCAAATGCCGATATTATTAAATCCAACGCATAGTTTAGATCCATCATTAGAGGAATTAATGAGCTATAACTTTATTGCAAAGACATATGTAGTTGGAGGAACATCACTTATATCTGATAATGTACTTAATAAATTTCCTAATGCTGAAAGATTATATGGAAGTGATAGATATGAAACTAATAAAATATTATTAGATAAATTTAAAGATCAATTAGATTTTTCTAATTTATTTATTGCAACAGGAACAAATTTTCCAGATGCTTTATCAGGAGGTGCATTAGCATCTAAGAATGGTAATCCTATGGTGCTTATTTCAAATGCTCCAAATAATGCAACTTTAAGTATTAAAAAACATAATACACAAGCTAATTTAATTGTTTTAGGGGGAGAAGGTGTTGTTTCTACAGCGGCAGTACAGAAATTTAAATCAGGAGTTAAAATGTTTAACTTAAATGCAGGGCATGCACTATCTGGAGCAGATACAGGTGCTAGTGGCATAAATGGTTTAAAAGAAGAAGTTTTAACTAGGCAACTTGTTAAAGAATTGGATAGTGAGTTTAAATCAAAAGGTCAACAGACGAATTTAGTTGTTGTAGACCATGCTACCACTTTAGATGAAAGTCTTAATAAACAAATTATACTATGTAATAGCGTAAATGCTGACATGAATATTGTTATACATTTTAATAGTCATTTAGGTATTGGATATGGCACAGAGATATTTACATATCAGGGTAAGTATGTACCAGAAGCAGATAGAGTATTAAAAAACATGAGCAAATTAGGATTTAGAAATAGAGGCATTAAGAATGCAGAACTAGCCTTAATAAATGGAACAGATGCAGAAACTATTTATATTGAGGTATGCTTTATTGACAATGTAAAAGATGTTGCTATTATGAATGAATATGGACTAAATGCTATAGCTAAAGCTATTGTTTGTGGTGTACTAGATATTGAATTCAACGAAGGGAATCTAGTTAAATAAAAAATATTGTATATTATCAAAATTGGTTTGAGGGAGATTTGAGAAATGAATTTAGAGAGAGTAGGAAAAAAGAAATTGACTAAGCAAAAAGGCTTAAAACGATTTAGAAAATATTTGCTCAGAGGTTTTACTTTTGTCATTTTTATTTTATTAATGGGCTGTTTATATGAAAAAATAGGCGGATATAAGGATGAAAAAAACTATCTTCCAGTAGGAAAGATGGTTGAGGTAAATAATCATAAAATTAATGTTTTTAGCAAAGGTGAAGGAAGTTCTACTGTGGTTTTTACTGGAGGATTAAATGAGCCAAGCTCTTATGCAGATTTTTATCCCCTTTACAATGAAATTTCCAATTATACTAGAATTGTTACTTATGATAGACCAGGGCATGGCTGGAGTGAAGTAACAGATGGACCAAGAGATATAGATTCTATAGTAGAAGAAATGCACACTGCACTTATTGAATCAGGAGAAAAGTCTCCATATATATTAGTTGGACATTCATATGCATCGTTGCAAATTATAAGATTTGCACAACTTTATAAAGATGAAGTATCTGCATTAGTATTGATAGATGGTGGCAATCCTGAGCACTATGCCCAAAATGGCTTGGAAATTGCTAATAGTACAGTAGCTAAGTATAAGTCTCTAAAGTCTACCGGTATAGCAAGATTAGCACTTTGTCATACAGATTTCCTTTCAAAAAAACTTAAGTTATTACCTGATGATTTAAAGCAATTATATTTAGGAATGGCAGTAAAAACTATGTATAATAAAAATATTATAGATGAAGGCAATAGAGCAAAAGCTAATGCAAAGACTGTGCTGGAAAATGGTCATTTAGGTAGTTTACCGATCATAATACTAACTGCGCCTAGTGATTCTGAATGGGATAACAGTCAGATAGCCTTGAAGGAATGGTCAACAGATAGTAAACAAATATTTGTTAATGGAGCAGGTCATGCTATACATCAGTATAATCCAGATGTTATAAATAATGAAATAAAAAAACTAATAGAGAAGTATAAGTAGAAGATATTAATGCTGACAACTACAAATGTTTAAATTGGAACTAGAGTTAATACATAATTTTAATATCAGATAAATTTAAATTACATAGTTTCTGATAGTTTTGTAGCATATTTAAAGATAAAATAACAGACTATATATGTCTTTGGGTAGGTTATAAGTGCTAGCTTTTTAAGGTTATTACAATATTAAAAAGCTAGCACTTAATTTTTTGTTAGATAGTTTCCCTATTGCAATCATTTTATTAAAGTGATAAAATGATTGCAATAAGGAAACTATTTTATGTTAAAGAGGTAATTGTTTATGAATGAAAAATTATATAATTCTAGATTAGAAGAAGGCTTATCAACACTTCAATGTGAACTTGTTGCTGAGAGAAATAGAGTAAACCCAGAAAATATTTCTTGGTTTCAATACGATTTATTAGAGCTGTTATACAGAACAAAAGGAAGTTTACCTTCAGAATTAAGTATTAAATTAGGTGCTTCACGTTCTAAAATATCTAAGGCATTGAAGGGGCTTAAGGAAATAGACTATATTGAACAAAAGAAACAACCTAATGATGATGCCAGAGAATTTTGGACAGAATTAACAGATAGTGGATTTAAATTTTTAAAGAATACTAAGAGTGGACATGAATATCTAGCAGGAGTTGCTGAAGCTACTTTAACTAAAGATGAACAAGTATTGTTTGCTGAGATGTGTATCAAATTAAGCAAAGCATTTGAAGAAAAGAGGAAATACTATGACGGAAGAAATGATTGAAATACTTCATGCAGATGAAAATAACCTTAAGGATATATCAGTAAAGATTCCAAAGAAAAAGATTACTATAATCACAGGATTATCTGGTTCAGGAAAATCTTCGCTGATTTTTGACACATTAGCTGCTGAGTCCCAACGAATGTTAAATGATACTTACTCTTCCTATATTCAACAGCTATTACCCCATTATGGGAGACCAAATGTTGAAAAAATTAATAATCTTCCTGTATCGATTATTATAGATCAAAAAAAGATAGGTGGAAATGCACGTTCAACAGTTGGAACAGTTACCGACATTTATACACTATTGCGTCTACTTTTCTCTAGAATTGGGAAACCTTTTGTTGGTTATTCAATGAACTTTTCTTTCAATAACACAAATGGTATGTGTCCTCAGTGTCAAGGATTAGGGGTAGTTAAGGACATTAATATTAATAAACTAATTGACTTTGATAAAAGTTTAGATGAAGGAGCTATCCAATTTCCTACATTTCAACCAGGAGGATGGAGATTAACTCGATATACTGAATCCGGATATTTTGATATTCAAAAACCTATTAAAGATTACTCTAATTTAGAGCTCAATACTTTGCTTTATGAAAAAGAAAAAATACCAGATAATCCTACAGAAAAATGGCATAAAACAGCTAAGTATATTGGGATTATACCTCGAATTAGAAGTTCATTTTTAGAAAAAGAACAAAAACAATACAAAGAAGATATTGAAGAAATTATTAAAGAACAGATTTGTCCCCACTGCGAGGGAAAAAGATTGAATGACAGGATTTTATCTTGTAAGATTAAAGGAAAATCAATCGGTGATTGTGTGAATATGCCAATAAATGAATTGAAATCTTTTATTCAGACAATCCATGAAAAAGAAGTCCAAACAGTGGTTGATGATATTTTTCAACGTTTAAGTACATTAGAAGAAGTCGGATTAGATTATCTGACATTAAATCGCACTACTAATACATTATCTGGAGGAGAATCTCAACGTATTAAAATGTCAAAGCATTTAAACAGTAGCCTCAGTGATATTTTATATATATTTGATGAACCTAGCACTGGATTACATCCTCATGATATCATTGGTATAAATAAGATATTTAAGGGGCTTAAAGATAAGGGAAATACAGTAGTAATAGTGGAGCATGATCCTGATGTGATAAAGATAGCAGACCATATAATTGATATGGGACCAAAGCCAGGAATTCATGGTGGGGAAATTCTTTTTGAAGGAACCTATTTGGACCTATTAAACAGTCATACTATTACGGGTCTTGCTTTATCTGAAAAACATAAAATAAACATGATAAATAAAGAATTTACTGAGTTTTATGAACTTAATAATGCAAATATGTTTAATTTAAAGAATATATCAGTAAAAATACCTAAAAATGCTTTGACAGTTGTAACAGGAGTAGCTGGTTCAGGTAAAAGTACATTGATTACACGTCTTTTCATAAATAGTTATCCTAATAGCATCCTTTTAGATCAAAAAAGAGTGTATACATCTTCTCGCTCAATATTAGCTACGTACATTGGCTTTTTTGATAAAATTCGAACCCTATTTGGAAAAGCAAATAATCAATCACCTTCATTATTTAGTTATAATGGAAAAGGGGCATGTCCTTTATGTAAAGGTGTGGGAATAATTAAAACAGACCTTGCCTTTTTGGATGATGTAGAGCAAACTTGTGAGTTATGTGGCGGAAGACGATACAGTGAAGAAGCTTTGAATTATAAATATAAAGAATATACAATTAGTGATATTCTTGACCTTACAGTGGAAGAAGCTCTAGCTGTTTTTACAGACAAAGAAATTAAAAAAATATTACATACTATTCAAGAAGTAAATCTAAGCTATATCAAACTTGGGCAGTCACTGGACACATTATCAGGGGGAGAACTTCAGCGATTTAAAATTGCTGTAACACTTTTAAATGATAATGGTGAGATTTATATACTTGATGAACCAAGTACTGGTTTACATGAGGCAGATACTAAAAAGCTGATAGTACTATTAAACAAATTAATTGAACGAGGAAAAACAATTATTGCATTAGAACATAATTTGAGCATCATGTGTCATGCTGACTGGATTATTGATTTAGGACCTCTTGGAGGATTTAATGGTGGAGAACTTGTATATATGGGATATCCACAAAATATAATAAACTGTTCTTCATCCTTAACAGGAAAAAGGTTATTAGAGTATATATCAAAAGAATAGATATCAATTTTGATTGTTGTATGTTATTAAAAATTAAGTAGAAAGTAAGATTATAAATAAAGAATATAAGATTAATGAGTATGAAAAACTTAAAAGAATCAATGAGATTAATATTGAAAAAATAAATGATGAAATAAATATACTAGGAGAACTTGAAATAGCAGTAGTTAAATTAAAGTATTTAAGTTCATCAACTCCAATATGGAAGACTATAGTATATAGACCTAATGCAAGGGTATTAGCGTGTGGATAATCTAAAATAGGAGCTATTAATAAGATGATGTCGTTAAAGTGCTGTAAAATAGACACTTTTAAATCAACAAATCGTTAATCAGTTATGTTAATATAAAATTAATAGATAAAGGCGGCAACTACAGCGGGGATTATAAATATGATTACAGTTATTCATCAAGGAACGTTAGCATCTAAATTTGATATATAAAATAATTTATTAGACACCAAAAAGTGAATGGCGAGAAATATGTATTTATTGGTAGTTTAGTACTTACAATATACTCTCCATTAAAGATAAAGAAGATAGTATAAAACAGTATTGTTTAACTATTATTGACAATGATGACATTGGTAAAATAGCATTTACTACATTTTGTAAATAGGGCACTCATTTAGAGAGGTATCTTATTTATGCATAAAAGAAGGTGGCATTATGAAGCTAACACCAAAGCAGAAAACATTTGTATATGAATACTTAGTGGATTTAAATGCAATTAGAGCCTATAAAGTAAAATTACATACACAAGAATGATTAAAAACACTTTCGTAGTTAATACTAACTATGGAGGTGTCAGTATGTCTGAGTTAGAGGACTTATTAAAAGATATAGAGATATTAAGGGTACAATTAGAGCATTTAATAAATGAAAAACAGGATAACTTAGTTGATAAAGAAGTAGTAGCAGCAAGTAAAATATTAAATGCAGCATTAAATCAGTATAATAAGTTTATTGATGAAAAGTTAAAAAAGAAATGAGCTCTTAGAGAGGCTCTTTTTTAATATATAAAAGAAGTTGAGCTCATGGCTAAATCAAAATATGAAGCTTATGATAAAGGGATAGCAAAACTCATGGAAGAAGCAAAAAACTAATAAAGGAGGGCGATGCTGAAGCAAATTATGCTCACCATGCCCTCCACAGACTTAAAATCCTCCCTAGCACATTAATGAATATGGATAGGAAAGAAAGGGCTTATATTTACGCTAGTATAGACCTTTACATAGAAAGCGAAAAGAAATCTACAAGTAAAATGAGGAGGTAGTTATTGAATTATTAAGAAATATTTGTTAATATTTATATAAAGTTAGGGAAGGGACAATGATATGGGGCTTTTTACAAAAAGAAAAGAAGCAAAAGAAAATATGAAAAGATTTGATAAATCAATAGAGTATATACAAAAAGCTGAAGTAATGCATAATGGGGGATTGCCAATGGGGGAGGTTTTGTGTAATCTATATTTGTGCAAGGATGTATTTTTAATAAAAGCTTTCACCGGTGAAGAATTTAAAATGAATATTGATAATATTATGTATTCATATGCAGCTTATGAAAAAGAAACGATAATTGAGAAAGCTGCATTAGGCGGATTACTGTCTGGTAATGCTGGAGCTATAGTAGGGGGCATGCCAAAAAGTAAAGAAAAAGTTGAAAACACTCATCGTTACTTAATAATTGGATATAAGAATAAAAACAGTAATGATTCTATGTTAATTTTTAAAGATTGTACGAAGCTTTCAAGTATTAAAGGCATAAATAATTTTGTAAATACAATAAAAGAAATAAAAAATTCTCATGGAAATAATATTATAGAATTATAAATAAAAGCACTTGCTGAATTAAAATGTACCCTATAGAGCAGACAATAAAAAAAGTCTACTTTATAGGGTATTTTAAATTAATTATACTAGGAGTTAAAATAATGAGTAATAGATTATTTTCAAAAGAAGAAATAGATATACTATCTAAAAATAAATATGTAGAAAACGTAAGTGAAAAAGGAATAACATATAATAATGAATTAAAAAAATATTTATAGATGAGAATGAAAAAGGAAAACTTCTAAGGCAGATATTTGAAGAATGTGGCTTAAAAGTAGATGTTTTAGGCATGAAAAGAATTAAATCATCTGCAAGTAGATGGCGTAGCACTTATAAATCCAATGGAATTTAAACAAGATGCCCCCTGTTCAATATAGAGATCATCTTATTAGTTAAAGTAGTTCTTTTTTTAAAATGTCTTTGATAAAGGGTACACTTTACTTAGAAGGGCTCTTTTTTATATACAAAAGAAGGTGAGCTCATGGCTAAATCAAAATATAAAACCATATATGCTTCAATAGATGTGCATGTGGAAAATGGAAGGAAAACCATGAATAAAGTTAAAAGTAATAATATTGAATAATATCTAATAACTTGCTATTATTAATATGGCTTGATAAGGAGGAGAATTTATGAAAAAAATATTAGGATTAGTACTGACATTAATTTTATGTATGGGAGTCGTTGGATGGACTGCAATGAAAAATAATAGCAAAGAGGATAAAAAAGAACAAATTGAAGTATCTAATAAAGAAGAAACCGAGGTATCTAATGATGAAGTGTCAGTAGTTGGAGAGTTTCTAAAAACTGATGAAAAACATTCATGGTTTAGATTTACTATTAAAAATAATACACAACAGACATTTAAAGGGAAGCTATTTACAGTTTATAAGAATAATGGAGATGACAAAGAACAAGACAGAATAACTATAGATATAGACTTGGAACCAGGAACGCATACTATTCAAAACGTGAAAACAAGAAGGCTTGAACAACCTGCTTGGGGCCATAAATCAGTAGGAGATTTTTCAGAATCTACAGCATACAAGAGTTCATACTATAATGAAGAAATATTTAAAGTTGAAGGTTATTTAACTACACTATTTGTATTGGTAGAAAATATAAATGAAAATGAATTAAATGATATTATAAAAGAATATAAAGAAAAGTATGAAGGAAATTTAAGCACTATACATTTTTTTGATAAAAGTCAAAATGTAAAAATAGGAGAAGACCCTTTCAAGAATGATATAGATGGAAAGGCAAAATATACAATAGGTGATGATAAATTAGTCATTAGGTGATAAAAAGCACTCTTTAATAGGAGTGCTTTTATTATGTTAAAGTGAGGTGAGCATATGACAACAGTATCGACAGCTTTTAGGGAGTTTGAGCAGATAACAAGTTACACGGGCTTTGAATTTAACTATAAGTGCTATGGATGATATGAACAATAGTATGAATAGTGTTATATTAATTACTAATGAGAACGGAGATAACAAAGCTTTTGATGTTATAAATAATTTCGTTTATAAAATTATTTATTGAATTGTAACATATTGATGCTATAAGCGAAAAGGATTATTAGGAGTTGCACCTAGTAATCCACGTTTTATTTGACTATACTATGGCCACGGTTTACATTTTAAATGCTTTTTTATTATTATTTTAATTACTTTGAATGCTTGAAAATGCGTAAATTAATTTTATTTTTAGATCATAACAGTTCAGGTAAAATAATTGAGATTACTACTAATGATAGTACTGAAAATATTAAGTTTGAAAAAGTCACTGAATAGCCTTAATTTAAGATTTTATAAGAAAAGTTAAAAGTCAGTAATCTATACTTAATAATCTATCTTTATAAAATTATTATAATTTTAAATTAAATGAGCCCTATAATATTATAGACTTTATACGATAATTTAAATATAAAGATGAATGGAGGAGATATTATGGATATAGGTGCAATGAGTATTGCTTTAAATCAAGGAAAAGTTCAAAATGCAGTGAGTTTAGCATTGATGAAAAAAGTAATGACAACTTCTAATGTAAATATGGATGGAATGATTAAAATGATAGAAGCTGTTGACCCTAATTTAGGCAATAGTTTAGATGTAAAAGCATAGAAAACCAAGACAACAGTCATGGTTTTCTATGAACAGTTATATAAGTGTAATAGATAGATTATATTTTAAAAAGAAAAGTTATTTAAACTTTTCTTTTTTGCATATGAATCTAATTTTTATTTAAATCGCACTTAGCTAATATTCCATGGGATGATTTTGCATTTATGATAGCATTGATTACTGCTTTCTCCATGACCTCTGTAGCAAGCATTCCTACTACGTTCATATCAGCTTCCACTACATTAGTAGCCATAGTAAATATTGTATCTCCATCAAACATAGTATGAGCAGGTCTAATAGTCTTTCCAAAACCGTTATGTGACATAGAAGCAATTTTATTTGCCTCTGATTTTGTTAAAATTGCATTAGTACCAATTAAGCCTATAGTGGTATTTCCATTAAATCTATTTACCTTACTTTGATATTGATTTATCATTACATCTACAGTATTCATAAATCCATTTTTGCTAGAGTTTAAGGCACCAGCTATAATTTCACCAGAATTAGGATTAATTATGTCTCCAAGCGCATTAACAGCTACGATAGCACCAACTTTTAAATCACCAACTTGAATAGCATAAGATCCAAGACCACCTTTCATAGAAAACTCTGGTCCTAATACCTTTCCTATAGTTGCACCAGTTCCAGCGCCGATGTTTCCTTGTAAGTCATCATTATTGGCTTCGGAATGTAGGCAAGCTTCATACCCCATAGTTTTGTCAGGTCTAATTTTACTACTGCCAATGACTAAATCAAATAATACAGCACTACAGACAATAGGAACTTTTGCTACTCCTACGTCAAAACCAAGAGATTTTTCTTCTAAATATTCCATTACACCAGAAGAAGCGTCTAAACCAAAGGCACTGCCTCCAGCTAAAACCACTGCATTAATTTTTTCAATCATTTCTGTTGGGTTTAATAAATCAGTTTCTCTAGTTCCAGGAGCACCACCTCTAACAGCGACCCCTCCAGTAGCCCCTTCTTCACATATTACTACGGTGCATCCAGTAGAAGCTTCAAAGTTTTGAGCATGACCAATTTTAAGGTTATCTATATCTACAAATTTTATTTCTTTCATACATATTCCGCCTTTTATAAATATTAAAAACTCCTAGCAAAGTAAGAAACTTGGCTAGGAGTAATGTACTTATTTTTTTAATTTTCTTACTGATAATACAATAGGTGTTACTATTACTGCTGAAAGTATTGCTTCAGGAATACCATTAGCCATGGCAGTTGTTGCACAAAATATTCCTGCTGCTTTTGTACTTCCTAAATTTAATGCTTCAGATAATTTCTCAGCATAAAATAAGTAAGCAAAACCAAGTACTCCACAAGTATTAATAAGTGAACCACAAATTGCAGTTACTGAAAGTCTTAAAGAAGCTTTCTTTACATTGAATAGGTGATAGATGTAATAGCTACCGACACCTATTAAAATTCTAGGTAATACTGCAATAATTGGATTATAGAATAAAAAAGATGTTATTGTTGGATTTGAAAAAGCATCAACCATACTAAAAATACCAAAAATTAAGCCAATTAATGCTCCAACGATTGGACCTTCAATAATGGCACCAATAATTACAGGTAAGTGCATAATTGTAGCTTTCATTGTAGGTAACGGTATAAAACCTAATTTAGAAACTCCTAAAAAAATAGAAATTCCTGATAGCATACCAACAATAGCTAATTGTCTCACCGTTAATTTTGTTTTTTTTCTTGTTGTTGGATTTAAATTTGTTTCCATGTTAAATTCCTCCCATTCTTATTCCGTAAAAGGATATAATTCGGGTCTAATTAAAAAAATTATTAGACTAGTTCAGTTTCCGAAGAATACCGACAATAGTATTTTATCACTTGATAAAAAAAAATCAATATATAATATTAAATTTCTCCATTCCATTTTTTTAATGCTTCACGAACAGAGCGGGTCATTTCAAGAGAAAAATCTCCATTAGTTTTACGAGCATAGAGTATTTGTCCTGTATTTTCCCCATTGTAAGGATTATTTGGCATAAAGTTTTTATCCCATTCTTTATAACACTCTTTAATATCATCATCACTCAAATTAGTATATTTTTCACTATATACCGTATATTTTTTATCAAATCTTTTATGATATATTTTTTTCGTATCTTGAGGATAGTATCCTAATGTTAACATACATATTGGGAAAGTATAGTTTGGGAGATTTAATAGTTCTTTATGAAACTCATAATTTTCCATAATATCACCAATATAGCAAGAGCCAATCCCTAAAGATTCTGCAGAGATAACAGCATTTTGAGCAGCAATAATTGCATCATTAATTGCTAAAAATAGATCTCCTTCAGAAGGAAGTCTATATTTTTTATTATTTTTAATACAATAATCTTTAACTTTACTAACATCAAAATATCTGTAAGTTCTGTGAAAGTCAGCTAAAAAAATAAGAATTAATGGAGCTTTAGCAATAAATGGTTGATTATCACAACTTATACTAAGCTTCTTCTTAGTATCTTCATTTTCAATAGTTAAAATAGAATATAGCATCATATTTCCAGCAGTTGGCGCTCTCATAGAAGAGTTTAATATAATATCTAAGTGATCCTTTGATATTTTTTTATCTTCGTATTTTCTTAATGATACACGTTCATTGATGGTCTTAATAACTTTATTCATAATGCAGTCCTCCTTAATTTTATTATGTATTATTCTATATATTTATATATATTCCTTTAAGGATTCTTGGAGAATAAATGGCTAGTATTATATTAATTTTATTTGATTAGGCACTTTATTTTTTTAACTTCAACTATTTTTTCTTATGTTATATTTTTAATCTATATTTTTATATGGTATAATATTTATTGAAATTAAAATTTCAATAAATTGTTAATATTGGTTTTATACTGAAAAAGAGGTAATAATGAAAAAATTAAGTATTGATATGGAATTATTATTAGAATTAAGTTCTTTTGATACAAGAGGAACAGGGCAAAGTTTTATAAATACGGAAAATGGTGATATAAGTTATATTCCTAAAGATATTATGGAGTCTATTGAGGAGGATACAGAATTATATCAATTAGAAGAGTGGCAGATAACTTTATTAGAAGAAGCAAGAGAAATAAATAACAATGAAGATAAGTACATATATATACCGTTAATTGAAGGTGAGTTTGCTAACGAAGTGATGATAGATTTTGCTTCAAGTATCAATGATGAGATGCTTAAAATTAAACTATTATCTTTAATTGGAGAAAGTGAACATAAGTTTAATATAGAATTAATCAATCATGATATTATTGAAGAATATTATGATTATAAAGATATGAGATTTACTGAGTATTTAATAAATTGGCTAAATGAGAATGGTATAATGTTATGCAATTGAGAATTGAAAATGGAGAATTGACAATTATGGTGGAAATTAGTTTTAATCAATAATTTCTTTAATGAACTTTTTCACTAGCAATGTAATTGCTAGTTTCTTTCTAAATTTCTCAGCTTCTGCTGAGAAATTTTCATAATTGTGAATCTTGAATTGTGAATTGAAGTAATTTGCCCATTGTAAATAGTCAATTCTAAATAATATAAATCTATGAATCTGTTAAGTAGTTATGAAAAAATAGCTTAATTTTTCATAGAATTACTCGCTCTTTTAAAATTGTATAAGTTTGTTTATTTTACTGCATAACAAATAAGCCTGCTATAAGGAA
>NZ_DKLM01000102.1 GCF_002455975.1 Clostridium sp. UBA6640 | reverse complement strand
TTTCATTGTGGAACCCTATATACATAGTATGCAATTATAAATTTAAATCCTAGTTTTTTTTGAAGAAATTAATTTGTAATAATTACTTTAAATTCATCAATCACTAGCTTTATAATTCAAATGCATTCCACAATTCACATCTTCAATTTAATTTTATACTCTTTAATATTATTCTGTAAATATCACTACATTTAAAAACTCATACTAAATTATATTAAATACCTCTATGCTTTAAAAATCAATAAGTACTATTATCTGGGCTATTTAATTCTTTACATAGTTTTTTTAATGCTCTCTTCTCTATCCTTGATACATAGGACCTTGATATCCCTAGTATTTTTGCAATTTCTCGTTGAGTTTTACCCTTTCCATCAATAAGCCCATACCTCATTTCAATAATAAGCTTTTCTCTTTCCTGCAAAACAGTATTGATTTTGCCATAAAGCTTTTTCACCTGAATTTTGTTTTCTACTATTTCTATAATAGAATCCTTATCACTACTTAATATATCCATTAATGAGATCTCATTACCTTCTTTATCGATACCTATAGGGTCTTGTAAATATACTTCACCCTTTATCTTTTTATTATTTCTAATAAGCATTAAGATCTCATTTTCAATACATCTTGCAGCATAGGTAGCTAGTCTTGTTCCCTTAGAACTATCAAAAGAATCAATTGCTTTTATTAGACCTACTGTACCTATGGAAATTAAATCATCTACTTCTTTACCTGGGAAAGAGTATTTTTTAACAATATGCGCCACCAATCTTAAGTTTCTTTCCACTAAGATATTTTTCGCTTCAATGTCTCCCTCTTTAAACTTTTGTAAACATTCTCTTTCCTCTTCCTCCGTAAGAGGTTGTGGAAATGAGCTACTTCCGGATACATAAGCTGTTAATAAAGTAATGTCTCCAATCACATTAAAGAACCAATTGAAGAAAACCATAGCTGTTCCCCCTAATAGTGCTTATTATAATAATATGATTGGAAAGCAAAAAAGTAGCCTGTACACTAAAATTTTTTCTACCTTATTTAATTGAAATAACCCTTGACAAATCTAATATTCTTCAATTCATTATAAAAATATTAAGCATCTTCAATAAAATAATGAATTAATATTTTACTGAAGACGCTTTAGTGCACTTACAAATAATTGGATTTTATTAATCTATCTATAGCTTCTCTAAATACATAGGCAGCAGTAGTACCACCTGCATCATTTACAATATCTATTTCCGGTATAAATATCACCATAGAATAAAATTTATCTTTATACTTGAAGTATCCTACAAACCATCCATCTGAGTATTCTTTTCCATCTACAAAATACTCCGTAGTACCAGTCTTTCCACCCATGTATAATCCTTCAATGTTAGTTTTTCTACCTGTACCTATTTCAGAAGTTATGACTTCTCTCATTTGTTCTTCCATAATAGTAGCAGTTTCTTCTGATAGTACTCTATACTTCTCCACGGGCATTTCTTCTATTGTATGTCCGCTATTATCCACATAACCTTCTAAAATTGTTGGCTTTACATATATACCTTTATTAACTATAGTACTTGGAATAGCTGCCACTGCCAATGGCGTAGTTCTTAAAGTTTGACCTATAGCAGTATTAGTAATAACTCCAGACTTATCTTTTTCATTTAATCCTTCAATAGCACCCTGTGCCTCATCGTGAAGATTTAAAACTGAATTTAGTAGCCCTTGGTTTTCTGCATATTCAATTATATTATCTAATCCAACTTTCCATCCTAGCTGTGCAAAAACATCATTTGAAGAGCGAAGGTAAGCTTCATTTAAAGTATATACTCTCTGCTTCTCAATACTTCTTGGAAATATATTCTTAATTTCATACTCATCTTTTAAATCAGCTAGTCTTAAATCCAAAGCTGCTTCAAATACTATAGTTTTAAATACTGAGCCCACTAGAAAGCCATTATTACTAGGTACTCCTATATTTATATTAGATATATTATCATCTTTTTGAGCCATTGATAATATCTTTCCACTTTCACTTTCCACAAGAGTAAGTCCTATTTGAGGATATTTATTAAATGTTTCACTTCTTAAGGTTTCTTCCATAAGATCTTGTATATTTTTATCCAAGGTTAGCTTCACATTTACATTACCTTCAGGTATTATAGTTTCCTCTCCTACTATTTTTCCATTTACATCTTTTTCATAACGAATTTTATCAAATTTATTCTTTTTAATCTTGTTATATATGTCCATCTCTAGAGATTTAGATTCTTTAAACTTTTCATCTTTATAATTTTGTGGAGAAGTTATTAAATTTTCAATCTTCCAATTCTTTTTCTTCATAGCATTTTTTTGTTTATATGTATAGATTCCATTAATACTTTTAGAACTATTCAATTTTTCATAAGTTTTAGAGTCTATTTCATAAGTATATTTTTGACTTTTATCTTTATATTTTATTTGTGATAAATCATAATCCTTATTATGATTTCTCAATATATAAGTTACAGTTTGTATGTCTTGCAAGCTTGTATCATTATTTAAAGTTAAAAAAGTTGTAGGATCTATTACTGCAAAATATTTATATTGATAATCAAAAAGCTCCTCATTATTTCTTCCTAATAATTTATAGTTCATATTACTTATGTTTTCTTCATAGTAATATTGCATATCAGCCATTACTGAATAAGTTTCTTGTTTATAATACTGTATATAATATAGTCTGCCTAATAGTACAAGAAAACTACAAATTAGTAATACTGCTATAATATAAATTCTATTAATAGTGATCTCTTTCCACTTATAACTCATAAAACTATAAGTTTTTTTCCTCATAAAAACACCTCCCTTTAGCTTAAATTTTTGACTAAAGTGAGGTGTTATATTCTCAATAATATATATTTCTACTATTTTTGTAATATTTGCTTTATATTGGCTGTTATTATATCTATAGCAACCTTATTCTGTCCACCTTCTGGTATTATAATATCTGCATACCTTTTAGTGTTCTCTGTAAATTGCTCATGCATTTGCTTAACTACTGTTAAATATTGAGTAATAACTGAATCTATAGTTCTTCCTCTTTCTTTAACATCCCTAACCATTCTTCTTATAAATCTTACATCTGGATCCGTATCTACATATATCTTTATATCCAGCATATCACGAAGTATTTCTTCTTGTAGGACTAATATTCCTTCCAATATTATTATATCCCTTGACTCAACTTTAACAGTTTCTTTTACTCTATTATGTATCTCGAAATCATAGATTGGCTTTTCTACAGCCTCTCCATTTACTAACTTGTTTAATTGTTCAACTAATAATTTAGTGTCAAAAGCATCTGGATGGTCATAGTTTGTTTTAACTCGTTCTTCTGAAGTTAAATGACTTTGATCTTTATAATAAGAATCTTGCTCTATCATAGCTATACAATCTTCTCCAAAGCTTTTATATATCTCTTTAGCTATAGTACTTTTTCCTGAGCCTGTGCCCCCTGTAATTCCTATTAAAACTGGACGATTCATTAATTCTTATCCTCCTTAGCCTTTACAAGTATATCATTTTTTTGTAGTTCAGTATCTACCTTAACACTAAACAACATTTGTGCCCTAGGAGCTGAATCTATCTTGTTTCCTTTATCATCTTTCATATCTTTTAAAGTTATTTCTATATTGTCACCAACTGGTCTTAAAACTTCAACTACATCATTATCAAAAACTTTATTTCTTTGCTCTATAACTGCTACATTATTTTCTTTATCAAATTCCACAACATTTCCAACAATATCGTAATTTCTTATATATGAAGAAGATTCATATATCTGGCTATCTTTATCTCCAAGATAAAAACCTGTATAGTATTTTCTATGACTTGGTTTTTGAAGATTTTCCAACCACTTTTGCTGGAATTTGTACTCTTTTGGATTTTCAAAATATGCATCTATTGCTTCTCTATATGCCTTAACCACTGTAGCTGCGTAATAAGCACTTTTCATTCTACCTTCTATCTTGAAAGATATTGCTCCCGTATTCATAAGCTCTGGAATATATTCTATCATACATAAATCCTTAGAGTTCATTATGTATGTTCCTTTATCATCTTCAATAATTGGGAAATACTCTTCATTTCGCTTTTCTTCTACAAGACGATATTTATATCTGCAAGGTTGAGCACATTGCCCTCTATTGGCATCTCTTCCTGTCATATAATTAGATAATAAGCATCTACCTGAATATGACATGCACATTGAACCATGAATAAAAATTTCAAGATCTAAGTCCTCTGGAACTTTATCTTTAATATCTTTGATTTCTTCTAATGTTAATTCTCTAGCTAAAACTATTCTTTTAACACCTTGCTTATGCCAAAATATTGCTGATTTATAGTTTACATTATTTGCTTGCGTACTTAAATGAATTTCAAGATTAGGAACTACTTCTCTAGCTGTCATTATTATTCCAGGATCTGCAACTATAATGGCATCTGCACCTATTTCATAAAGTTCTTTTAAATAATCTTCTAATCCTTCTAAATCTTCATTATGAGGAAATACATTCATTGTTACATGAACCTTTTTTCCTCTTGCATGAGCATACTCTATTCCCTCTTTTAACTCTTCATTAGTAAAATTATCCGCAAAAGCTCTTAAGTTTAGTTTACTTCCACCTAAGTATACAGCATCCGCTCCAAAGTCAATTGCAGTTTTTAATTTTTCTAAATTACCTGCTGGAGCTAATAACTCTGGTTTTATCATTCTCATTCCTCCTTACAGTTAAAGCAATACCATCACCCATAGGTATAACTGTGGTTACTAAATTTTCATCATTAGAAACCATATCTAAATAACTCCTCATTCTTTTAACTATGGTTATTTTTCTTCTTTTCACCAATTCATCAGAAGCTACCATACCTCTAAATAATACATTATCTGCTACAATTACTCCATCTTCTTTTAGAAGTCTTAAACAATGAGGTAAAAAATGATTATAATGTCCTTTTCCTGCATCCATAAAAATCATATCATATTCATCTTTTAAATTCTCTAATATCTCTAAACAGTCACCTTCGACTACATTTATTTTATCTTCTAGTCCATATTTTTCAATATTTTCTTTAGCTAATTTTATCATATTTTCGTCTCGTTCAATAGTAGTAATATTATTATTACCACCGGATGCTAAATTCATTAAAATAGATGAATATCCTATGGCAGTTCCAAGTTCTAAAATTTTCTTTGGCTTTTTTAAGCTCACCATAAATTGTAGAAACTTAGCTCCTTCTTTTTGGATAATAGGTACCTTATTTTCTATTGCAAAATCATGCATCTCCTTTAAAATACCAACATCATCTGGAATAAGATTTCTTAAATATAATTCCATATAATCATGTGTAACTCCGCTCATAAGTATCCTCCACTTTAATATATAACATTTTAATCCAAACTAAAATATAAAGCCTTATATATAAGACTTTAATCCATAATTCACAAATTTTACCACTAAATATTGACAGTGAACAATTATGTAAATTCTTATAGTATAATTAGAATCTTGTTATAAATTGTCCATTGCCAATGATTAGTTAAGTAAAATATCAATTCTTAACAATATAGTTTTTTAAAATTTTCATGTAAAATCCTAGCAAATATTATATAAATATTTGACTTTAGAATCCCTGAGTTTTTTCTTTAACACTTAAAAATTCATCATAGTTATCTGTGAAAAAATGTGTACCATCATTATTAGAAACAAAGAATAAGTAATTAGTTTCTGCTGGATTTATAGCAGCCTTTATTGCTTCACTTCCTGGCGAGCTAATTGGTCCTACAGGAAGTCCATTAACTAAGTAAGTATTGTACGGAGAATTTACTTCTAAGTCTTTTTCATATAACTTATCTTTATGTTTTCCTAGTGCATAAATTACTGTAGCACAGGATTGAAATTTCATATCTTCTTTTATTCTATTATAAAATACTGAAGCTACAATATCTCTTTCCTTAGGATTACTCGTTTCTCTTTCTACAATAGATGCCATAGTTATTATATTATATAACTCTTCATCATTTAAAGGCTTCTCCTTAGTTAACTCTTTAATTACTTCATCAAATCTACCATTCATAGTCTTGATTATTTCTTCACCAGATACTCCCTTTTTAAAACTATAAGTATCTGGGAATAAAAATCCCTCTAAGTCATATTTTCTTTCACTATTGGACTTAATGTAGCTTGGCAACTTATACTCTTTAATTGCTGATATAAATTCATCTTTACTAATTATATCCGCTTTTTCTAAAGTAGTAGCTATTATATCTACATCATATCCTTCTGGAATGGTAACTTTAATACTATCCTTATCTAAACTAGCATCTTCAAGCATATCAATAAATTCTTCTACTGACGCATTTTTAGCTATATTGTAACTACCTGGTTTTATGTTAGGTTGAAGTTTCTTTTGCTTAATATAAAGCTTAACTAAAGTTGGATTCTTCAACTTATCTTCACCTTTTAGCTCTTCAATTACGCTGTATAATGTGTCTCCTTCTTTAATCTCGATAGCAAAATCTTCTGTAGTCTTAAAAGGATGCTTTGCATTGCTATTATAAAATATTCCCCCTAATAATAACGCACATACCAAACATATGGCAGCAATAATAATTCCTTTTTTCACAGAATCACCCCATTATAAAATTAATTTATTTTTTTGCCGCTCTTTTTCTTAAATTTGAATCTAATATCTTCTTTCTCATTCTTATGTTTAATGGCGTAACTTCTACAAGTTCATCAGAAGCTATAAAGTCTAAACATTTTTCTAATGACATTTCATTAGGTGTAACTAATTTTAATGCATCATCCGCACCAGATGATCTTGTATTTGTAAGTTGTTTTTTCTTACATATATTTACTTCTACATCTTCACTTCTTGAGCACTCCCCAATAACCATACCGTGGTAAACTGGAATTCCTGCTCCTATGAATAATGTTCCTCTTTCTTGTGCATTAAATAATCCATAAGTAACTGATTCACCAGTTTCAAATACAACTAGTGATCCTCTGCTTCTCTCAGCAATTTCACCCTTATAAGGCTCATAGCCCTCTAATACGCTGTTCATTATACCATTACCTCTAGTATCAGTCATAAATTCATTTCTGAATCCTATAAGACCTCTTGATGGAACTTTAAACTCAAGTCTAGTGTATCCATTTATAGCACTTGTCATATTGACCATTTCAGCTTTTCTAGGTCCTAACTTTTCCATAACTGGTCCCATAAATTCTTCTGGTACGTCTATAGTTAAATGTTCGATTGGCTCAAGTTTTTTACCGTTTTCCTCTTTATATATAACTGTAGGTTTAGAAACTTGGAACTCATATCCTTCTCTTCTCATTGTCTCTATTAATATAGATAAATGAAGCTCTCCTCTTCCACTAATTTTAAAGCTATCAGCAGAATCTGTTTCTTCAACTCTTAAGCTTACGTTAGTTTCTAATTCTTTCATAAGTCTATCTCTTAAGTGTCTTGATGTAACAAATTCACCATCTTGACCAGCAAAAGGAGAATTATTAACTATAAAATTCATGCTTAATGTTGGCTCATCTATTTCTACGAATGGAAGTGCCTCAGGGTTTTGAGCATCAGCAATTGTCTCTCCTATGTTTATATCTGAAATTCCTGAAATTGCAACTATATCTCCTAATTTAGCTTCTTCTGTTTCTTCTCTTTTCAGACCATTATATGTATATAAATTAGAAATTTTAACATTTTTTATAGTTCCATCTTTTCTCATTAACGCAACGTTTTGATTTTTTTTGATAGTTCCTCTAATTACCTTACCTACACCAATTTTACCAACATACTCATTGTAATCTAATGATGTAATAAGTAATTGAAGTGGAGCATCTAACTCTCCTTTTGGTGGCTCAACGTGCTCTATTATAGCTTTAAATAATGGTTCCATGCTCTCTGACTCATCTTCTAATTCTTCTTTAGCATATCCGTCTCTTGCAGAACCATATATAACTTTAAAGTCTAACTGCTCATCAGAAGCTCCAAGCTCAACAAATAAGTCAAATACTTCATCAATAACCTCTGCAGCTCTTTCGTTTGGTTTGTCTATTTTATTTATTACAACTATTGGTTTTAAATTAAGCTCTAAAGCTTTCTTTAAAACGAATTTAGTTTGAGGCATAGCCCCTTCATAAGAGTCAACTACTAGTAGAACACTGTCTACCATCTTTAGAACCCTCTCAACTTCTCCACCAAAATCTGCGTGTCCTGGAGTGTCTATAATATTAATTTTTATATCTCCATATTGAACTGCCGTATTCTTTGACAGAATTGTTATTCCTCTTTCTCTTTCTAAGTCATTAGAGTCCATTACTCTTTCCTCAACCTTTTCATTTTCTCTAAAAACCTTACTTTGTTTTAATAGTGCATCAACTAATGTAGTCTTACCATGGTCAACATGGGCTATTATTGCTATGTTTCTTATGTCTTCTCTTGTGAATATATTCATTATTTTCCTCCATCTTTCATCAATTTTCTACAATTCACGTACAAAAGAAAATTGGATACGAAGTCTGTATCCAATTTTAATTAACTATACCTATTCTAATATTATGTTTAAAAAAAGTCAACTTTACGGAGAATTATTCTCTAGTGTCAATTTCTGCTTCAATTCCCATAGCCTTTGTCAGAATTTTCATTACATCTTCCCACATAACTCCAAAGTTAGCTTCTGCTTGAAGAAACTTTCCAATATCAGGATTTAATGTAAGTACTGAGCCCATACTTTCAAGTTTTTCCTTTATACTATCTGATAACTTACCTTTTTCAATTTGTTCACTATAAGCCTCAAATTGAACTTTTCTAAAATCATCTAACATATTTTTGTTAGCTTCATTTTCTTTTATCTTTTTAAAACTTTCTCTGTACTCAACAACTTCATTACATTCTTTTAAAACTCTGGCAAATTCATGAGCCTTGTCATATATATTCATATAAATTCCTCCTTATTTAAAAAGTAAAATAAGATGCTAAAATCTGTAAGAATATATTATATAAGTTAAACTTCCATTATTATAGGTAATATCATAGGACGTCTTTTAGTCTTTTCATATAAATACACTCTTAATACTTCTCTTATATTAGACTTTATCGTCGGCCATTCTGTGATTTTATTTTCTTCACATTGTTTAAGTGCATCTCTAACTAAAATCCTTGCTTCCTCCATTAAATCCTCTGATTCTCTTACATAAACAAAACCTCTAGATATAATGTCTGGACCAGCAATTACCGTTCCACTTTCTTTTTCTATAGTTACAACAACTGTAAGTATTCCATCCTGAGATAAATGTTTTCTATCTCTAAGAACTATGTTACCTACATCTCCAACACCTAGTCCATCAACAAATACTTGACCAGATACTACTGATGCTGATTTTTTTATTGAATCTCTTGTCAATTCAATTACATCACCATTTTCTCCAATATAAACATTTTTTTCTGGTAATCCTAGCTTCATAGCTAACTCTCCATGCTGTTTTAAATGTCTATATTCGCCGTGAACTGGAATAAAGAACTTAGGTTTTACTAAAATTTGCATAAGCTTTAGTTCTTCTTGGCAAGCATGCCCTGAAACGTGAACCTCATAAATAACCTGAGCTCCTTTTTTGAAAAGTTGATTTATAACCTTGGATATCAACTTCTCATTTCCTGGTATTGGTGTGGCAGATATTATAACTGTATCTCCCTCTGAAATATTTACTTTTTTATGGTCTGATGAAGCCATTCTTGAAAGTGCAGACATTGGTTCCCCTTGGCTTCCTGTAGTTATAATAACAATCTGATTATCATTATACTTTGAAATGGCATCTATATTTATTAGGATATCTTTTTCAAGCTTAATATAACCAAGCTCTATAGCTACTGCCATAATATTCTCCATACTTCTTCCAGATACTGCAACCTTTCTACCGTGCCTACTAGCTGCTTCAATTATCTGTTGAATTCTATGGATATTTGATGCAAATGTAGCTACTATTATTCTTCCTTTTGCAGTAAAGAAAATCTTTTCAAAACTTTCACCAACAGTACTTTCTGACATAGTATATCCTGGTCTTTCTACATTTGTACTGTCAGCTAACATTGCTGTTACCCCTCTTTTTCCAAGCTCTGCAAATCTAGTTAAATCTGCTACGCAACCATCAATTGGAGTAAAATCTATTTTGAAATCACCAGTATGAAGCACTACCCCTAATGGTGTATGAATAGCAATAGCTACTGAATCTGCTATACTATGACTAGTTCTTATAAATTCTACTGAAACATTTTCAAGCTTGACTATATCCTTTGGTTTAACATACTTTAACTCCACTGAACTTAAAAGGCCATGTTCTTTAAGTTTTGTTTGAACAATACCTAATGTAAGCTTTGTTCCATAGACAGGAACATTAATTTGCTTTAAAATATAAGGTAATGCACCTATATGATCTTCATGTCCATGAGTTAAAAATATACCTTTAACCCTTTCCCTATTCTTTATAAGATAATGCACATCTGGTATAACTACATCTATACCTAACATATCATCATCTGGGAATTTAAGGCCGCAATCGATAACAACAATATCATTCTTGTACTCAATTACAGTAAGGTTTTTGCCTATTTCATTAAGACCTCCAAGTGGTATAATTTTAATTTTTTCTCTTTCTCTTCGCACTTTCTCCCCTCCTTTGTAATTTTATATATATTTAAATTAATTTGTTATTCTATTTAATATCTTCAAGAAAACAATTTACTAGTATCTTAAACTATTTTATGTTATGTTGTATCATCAAAATCTTCACATAGTTCGGTATAAGCAGATTTTACTACTTCTTCTAACAGAAAATAGACTTAAATTCTTATCTTACTTATTATCTTTCAGATACCTTATTACATTCTTTACATATTCCATAGAATTTCAAACTATGATTTTCAATTTTAAATTTGTATTTTTCTTCAATAACCTCTTCTATTTCGTGAAGTAAATCACCCTGAACTTCAATTACTTTATTACAAGAATTGCAAATTAAATGATGATGTTGATGACTATCATCGCCTTGACAAAGTTCATATCTACTTCTTCCATCATCTAAGTCTAATTTACATACTACGCCCATCTCTTCTAGTAATTGAACAGTTCTATAGACAGTTGCTAAGCCTATTTCAGGGCAGTCTATTTTTACTAAATCATATAGCTCTTCAGCCGTTAAGTGAGCCCCTTCGCTATCAATTATTCCGTTTAGAATGGCTCTTCTTTGAGGGGTTAATTTATACCCCTTTTCTTTTAAAACTTCTTTTAAAACTTCAATTCTATCATGAGACATATTAACCCATTCCATCTGTTACGTAAAACTTATAGAACTCTATAAAAACATTATAAACATTTATATTTTCCTTACACTCAACATATCGAATATTAAATTCTAACATATATACATTGAGAAAGGAGTCTTCATATAATTCACCACTTAATATTTTAATTCCTTAACAGATAATAATATTTTAAAATTGTCATAATTATTTTTAATAACTTAACTTTTATTATATGTTAGTAATTATTTTATGGCTATAATCATTTTTAATATTGCCAAATATTTCGTGTGGCTTTTTAATGTTCTTTTCAAATTTTATAATATTACTTGTTTTAACGTAACTCCTCCTTTCTCTATTTTCCATATCTTATTATTGCATTACGCTGTAATCCACGTAATTTTTTATAAGTTTTGAGAAATTCTCAATAGAATAACATTTCAAATCAATAACTATAAAATTTAATATTTTTAAATTTTATTTTATATAGTTTTTTTAATTACTAATAATCTCTTTATATTAACTATCTATTATTCTTATAAGATAGATATTTTCAAATGATAATTACAGGATAATAAAACAAAGTTTATTCTTCAAATATAGCTTCATAAGCTTCTGATATCATTTCAAATTCATCTTCATCTTCTACTGGAACTAATAAATCATTTCCTTCTTCATCTTTTTTAATTTTTAGTGCTATAGCGTCTAAATCTTCTTCTCCACTTGGAACAACTATAACATATTCCTCTTCTTCTANNTCTAGCTTAGTTATAACATCAAACTCAATTTCTTCTCCATTTTCATCAATTAAAGTAATTTTTTCAACATAATTTTCCATAACTATTTCTCCTATTCTATCATAATAATTATTTAATATATACTGTCTAAATATCCTTGTAATATGTATATTGCTGCTATTTTATCTACAATTTTCTTTCTCTTGCTTCTTGATAAATCTGCTTCCAGCATAACCTTATGAGCAGCAACAGTGGTTAATCTTTCATCCCAAAATTTTATTTCTTCATCTATGTGCTTTTTTAATTCCTCACAAAATGCCATGACCTTTTCTCCTTGAGGTCCTATGGTTCCATTCATATTTTTAGGAAGTCCTGAAATTATCTTTTCCACATTATATTCTTTACATATTTTTATAATTTCATTTATATCATCTTCTAATTTTTTTCTTTTTATTGTAGTAATGCCTTGAGCTGTTAGTCCTAATGGATCACTTACTGCCACTCCAATAGTTCTATCACCAACATCTAATCCTAGTATTCTCATTAAGAATCTCCTTATGCAAAAGTCTCTATATTTAATAATAACTTTAGTGTATGCTAAATTAAAATAAAAATGCCTATAAGGCATTTTTATTTTATATCTAGATAAGATTTTAAAACCTCTTCCAATATATCGTCTCTTTCTAGTTTACTAACTAATGCTCTTGCTCCATTATAGTTTGTTATATAAGTTGGATCACCTGAAATCAAATATCCTACTAGTTGATTAACTGGGTTATATCCCTTTTTCTTTAAGGCATCATATACGTCAGTCAGTATCATTTTTGTCATATCTTTTTTATCCTTCACACCTTCAAACTGAACTGTATTTTGATTATCCACTATAATCTCCCTCTTTCCCATCGCTTAAACGACCAATAGATATTTTAATAATATTATAAAACATATACTCCAAAAAGTACACTATTTAACTAAACTTTCTAATACTTCCTTAGCTTTATCCATTGCCTCTTTTAATTTTTCTGGTATTTTTCCACCTGCTTGAGCCATGTCTGGTCTTCCACCACCGCCACCGCCAGCGATAGTTGCAGCTTCTTTAATTATTTTACCACAATGAACCCCACTTGACACAGCATCTTTTGTAGCCATTGCTACAAATTGAACCTTATCTTTTGAGGAAGCTCCTAATATGACAACGCCACTTTGAAGTTTATCTCTTAATTTATCACTAAGATTTCTAAGAGCCTCTCCTTCAACATCATTGATCATTGCCACTATAGCTTTTACGCCCTTTATGTCTATTACTGAACTTATAAGTTCATCTTCTAATCCACTATTTAATTTTTCTTTTAAACTCTGAACTTCTTTATCTTTATCTTTAAGCTCTTGTAGTAATAATTGCAGTTTATTAACTACATCTTTCTCTCCACATTTTAATATTGAAGAAACCTCTTTTAAGAAAGTATTTTTATCTTCTACATATTTAACTGATTTTGCTCCAGTTATAGCCTCAATTCTTCTAATACCTGCTGCAACTCCACTTTCACTTATGATTTTAAATAACCCTATCTCTCCAGAGTTCTTAACATGAGTTCCTCCACAAAGCTCTTTACTGAAGTTTCCTACGGATACAACTCTAACATCCTCTTCATACTTATCATCAAATAATGCTACTGCACCACTATTTTTAGCTTGTTCTATAGTCATAACATCAGTATTTATGCTATAGACTTTCATAATTTCCTCATTTAATTTATTTTCAACCTTTTTAAGTTCTTCTTCACTTAATGCAGCAAAATGAGTAAAGTCAAATCTCAATCTCTCATCATCTACATAAGAACCTGCTTGGTTTACATGATCCCCTAAAATTTCTCTTAAAGCTTCATGAAGCATATGAGTAGCTGTATGATTTTTGCATATATTTTGTCTTCTTCCACTATCAACCGAAAGCTCAACTATATCTTCTAAATTTACTTCGCCTTCTACTACTTCTACAAAATGAAGGATTTTCCCACCAACATTTTTCTTACAATCATAAACTACAGCTTTAAACTTATTATTAGAGATTATGCCCTTATCTCCTACTTGACCTCCCATTTCAGCATAAAATGGAGTTGTAGAAGTAATTATTATACCTTTTTCTTTAGCAGCTAAAGTTCCCACAAATTCATCATCTTTAATTAGAACTTTTACTTCTGAAGAATCTACTATTTTATTGTATCCACTAAAAGCAGTTTCTATATCTGCAGGAATTTTATTTAAAATTCCATCATCATTGCCCATGTAGCTTGAATCTCCTCTAGCTGCTCTAGCTCTTTCTCTTTGGTTTTTCATTTCTGTGTTAAAGCCTTCTATATCAACTTTTAAATTCTTTTCCTCTAAAATCTCCTCTGTAAGTTCTAGTGGAAAACCATAAGTGTCATAAAGTTTAAAAACTTTTTCACCTTTTAAAGTATCTTCGTTAGAAGTTTCTAACTCTTCAATATATGATTTTAATATTTCCATTCCTGAATCTATAGTTTCACTAAATCTTTCTTCTTCTAGCTTTATTACTTTTTTAATGTAACTAGATTTTTCACTTAATTCTGGATAAGCGCCCTTAGAGTTCTCTATTACTATATCACATAGATTATTTAAGAATATCCCCTTTATTCCCATTAATCTACCATGTCTTGCTGCCCTTCTTAATATCCTTCTTAAAACATATCCTCTACCTTCATTTGATGGTAATACTCCATCACTAATCATGAATGTTACACTTCTAACATGGTCAGTTATAACTCTTATAGATATGTCTTCTTTTTCATTATAGCCATATTTTTTATTAGATATTCTGCAAACTTCATCTAATATTGCTCTAATTGTGTCAACTTCAAAAATACTGTTAACTCCTTGCATTATGGTTGCCATTCTTTCAAGTCCCATTCCTGTATCTATGTTAGGACTTGATAATTTGTTATAATTTCCTTCTTCATCTTTATCAAATTGAGTAAATACTAGATTCCAGAACTCTATAACTCTATCTTCATCAGAAGCTTTTTCAAATTCATCAGCAGTCTTTATTTGCCCTAATTCAGGTTTTCTATCAAAATGAATTTCAGAACATGGTCCACATGGTCCTGGGCCAGCTCCAACCTCCCAAAAATTATCTGCTCCTAGCCTAAAAATACGATTTTTATCTATATCTGTTTTATCTACCCATATTTCAAAAGCTTCATCATCTTCTAAATGTATAGTTACATATAATTTATCTTTTGGTATTCCTAAAACTTCTGTTACATATTCCCAAGCCCACGGAATTATCTCTTCTTTAAAGTAATCTCCAAAAGAGAAATTTCCAAGCATTTCGAAAAAAGTACCATGTCTAGAGGTCTTACCTACATTTTCTATATCTCCAGTTCTAATACACTTTTGGCAAGTAGTAACTCTCTTACTTGGTGGGGTTTGTAATCCTGTAAAATATGGTTTTAATGGAGCCATACCAGCATTTATAAGTAGTAAGCTCTTATCGTTTTTAGGTACTAACGGAAAGCTTTCTAATCTTAAGTGATCTTTACTTTCAAAAAAATTTAAATAAGATTCTCTAATTTCATTTAATGACATATTTTTCATATCTATTCCTCCTCCTATAAATTATAGAGTTCCACAATGAAAATTTAACTTAT
>NZ_DKLM01000065.1:231-8841 GCF_002455975.1 Clostridium sp. UBA6640 | reverse complement strand
TGTGAATTGAAATACTCAAGGGTGTAGTTAATTTATAATCTAATATGTCTATTATATTAAATATTCAAATTCGCAGCTTTAATCAATCGATGATTAGTCGTTTTTAGAACGCAAATATAAAAGAGCCAATTTAGAAATATTTCTAAATTGGCTCTTGATAATTTTAATATTAAACTCTCTCCATATATTCGCCTGATCTTGTATCTACTCTTATAGTTTCACCTTCATTAACAAATAATGGTACTGGAACAATTGCTCCTGTTTCTACAGTAGCAGGTTTTAAAACGTTTGTAGCAGTATTTCCTTTAACTGCTGGCTCTGTATGAGTAATCATTAATTCTACAAAGTTTGGAGCTTCTACTGAGAAAGCTTCTCCTTTATAAAATTTAATTATTGCAAACATATTTTCTTTTAAGAACTTTATAGCATCTTCAACTTTTTCATAGTTTAGTGGAATTTGTTCAAAAGTTTCTTGATCCATGAAGTAGTATAATTCTCCATCAGAATATAAATATTGCATTTCTTTTCTTTCTATTACTGCTTCTTGTAATTTAGCAGTTGGGTTAAAAGTTGTTTCAGTAACTCCTCCAGTTAAAACGTTTCTTAATTTTGCTCTAACGAAAGCCGCACCTTTACCTGGTTTTACATGTAAAAATTCTATAACTGTAAAAACTTGTCCACCCTCTTCAAAAGTCGTTCCTTTTCTTAAATCTCCAGCTGAAATCATTAATGTTACCTCCTAATATAAATAGTTAAACATTTGTTAATTGTATTTATTATAACCTATTTAAAATAAATTAATACCAATTTATAGCTATATACAAAGCTAGTAAGAGATGGGTTTTTTAGATAATTTTATTGTTCTAAAAATCAAAACAAACTCTCTCAATCTATTTAAATACGTTAAATTTATAACCTGTATATATAAAATACGGTATTTTAAAATTATATGTATATGAAATAGTTCTTTTCTAAATAAACCTCTAAATCATTAATTTTAATAAAATCTACAATCCTTAGCGCAAAAAAATAAACTTAATTTTAAGTTTACTCTTGCAAGGTGTTAATTATCGCTTCTATAGCCATAATATATCCATAATGTCCAAATCCACTTATGACACCATAACACCCTTCGCTTATAACACTATTTCTTCTATACTCTTCTCTTTTATAAATATTGCTAAGATGAACCTCAATAGTAATAATATCATAGGCTCTTATAGCATCTAAAATAGCAATACTATAATGAGAATATGCTCCAGGATTTATAACTACTCCATCATATACATTTATAGCACTATGTAATTTAGAAATAATATCACCCTCATAATTACTTTGATAAAAGTCAATATTTATGCTGGCATCTTTAAATCTATTTTTAATTTCTTCATTAATTTGTTGTAATGTTAAGTCTCCATAAATGCTCTTTTCTCTATTTCCTAACAAATTGAGATTGGGACCATTTACAACTAAAATATTCATATTTCAAACCACCTTATCATAGTCGCTAACAATGATATTTTACCAAAATTCAATAATATTTGCAATTATAATTGAGAAAATTATTAATAACTGTGTAATAAAATTCACTAACTACTATTTTTAAACATAATTAAGGCTCTAAAACTTTCTTATATTACTCATTATTAAATCTATATTTTTTTCTTTATTTTCTCCTAGCTCTATAGTCATATGTGCTTTACTATATATTTTTATTCTTTCTTCGTACATATTTTTTAATTTCTTCTCATAATCACATTTTAAAAGAGGTCTATCCACAATATCTTTTCCTCTCTTTATAAGAAGTTCTAGGTCAACCTTTAAAAATATAACTACTCCTATATCTTTTAAGATTTTCATATTGTCATTGAAAATTGGAAGCCCCCCACCTGTACTTATTAAAGTTTTCTTAGTTTTTTTTAAATCATTTAATAAATCTTTTTCACACTGTCTAAAATACTGTTCTCCCTTTAAAAGAAAAATATTATTTATAGTGTTATTTTCTCGCTTTTCTATCAATTTATCTGTATCAATAAAATCGTAACAAAGCTCCTTACTAATTTCATATCCTAAAGTAGTTTTTCCACTAAGACTCATACCAATAAAGATTACATTTTTATTTAATTCCTTTATCATTATATGCTCCTAAAATAATAATTATTTATTCTTAATAAAGGTAATATCAAAAGTAATTTTTTCATTAGGGATGATAAGTATATTATTAAGGGATTCTACAGATTGAAATCCTTTTAAATAATTAATAATTGGTACAAGCTCTTTGTAGTTACCATCAAAGCTTACTTTATAACTACATAGCTCACCGTCCATGCTCGTTTCAATAATATTTAAACTCTCATAAGATAATATTATTTCTAAAGCATCCACAAATCCATAATTCTTTTTCTCATCCTTTGATTTATATTCCCCAATTACCTCTTTGGTTATATTACTATAAAAATTATATAAATACAAATTGGTAATCACTATTATAGTTGTTACTGTTATTAATATATTAAGTTTTAATAATTTAAATCTCTTCATAATGATACCTTGAAATATTTCTCCTCCTCTTCATAAATTATAGGAGATAGATATTTAATACTATATTTATTTTCAATTATTTTTACTGTGTTTATATAATTTTTTTTATCCTCAATAAATATCTCTAATTCAATAGAATCTTCATTGATATTAATAAACTTAATATGAAAATTATCTAAATTTAAATTTTTAGTCAAATCATTAAACTTTTCGATAGCTACTATTTCTTTTTTGTTCTCTTTCTTTACAAGGCTTTTATTTTCTTTTCTATGCATTTCATAACTATCTATTTTATTCATATTAGCTTTTAAAAAAAATAAATTTAATATTAAAATAATATATAAGATAATAGTGACTAATTTTATTATACTCTCTACTTTTTTCTCTCTTACACTTATATATCCACTAGATATAAACCTACTCTTTTTCATACACTCACCTAATTATTGCATATTGTAATATTCTTTCCATAGTAAGTGGTGATAGTTCCGTACTATTATATATATCCTGTAAATACTCATTAAGATTTATAGAGTACATATTATAATCTTTTTTATTTTTCTCTATAAATCTTTTTATAGTGCCATTTATTTCATCATAAGTAAAATCCAATGAATTTATTACTTTATTATAAGTCAATATATTATTTTTTGCCCTTAATAGATATATGTAATTTCTATAACTAAATAATAAAATAAACTTTTTCTCTTTTATTTCTTTAATATACAAGTCTTTAACATAGTTTTGTATAAAGTTAATTCTTAATCCATTACAGTTGTAAATAGAAGAATCTTTCAAAAGAGAGTATTTATTTTCATGAAAACAGTATAGGATAATATTATAACAAGCTTTTTCCTCTTTGATTATTTCATAAGAAAACATCACTTTTTCTCCATACTGTTCTGTTATTTCATTTCTCAATATATAGTATACATACCTTTTACTTACCTTAGGTATACTTATTGTTTTAATGAAAAGTTCTTCCCCCTCAATTATTAACGTAATAGTTTTATTTTTTAAACTTATACTTTTAATTTGTTCATTACTATATTCTTTATTAAATTTTACATTATTAAGTATAGTTTTTTTAACTTCTATTGCCTTAGATTCTTCATTATTACCATAAATGATTAACTTATTATTAAACATAGTTATCACCTCTCTAAAACTATTTAAACATATAAATAGTTTTTATATATTTAAAAGATTTTTTTTCAGCTTTCTCTTCTAGTGCATAATATTCTTCTTTAAATTCTCTTCCCACATGTGGAATAGTTAAAATAAAATAATTATATTGTTTATCATATTTTATATATGAATTTTTATAAGTTATATCAACTGATGAGAGATTCTCTATATCATTAGATTTTAAATAAAATGATAATTTAGTTAATAAAACCTCTCTATGCTCTTCATCCATCTTTTCCCTTAACAGATAATCATTGTTATTATTCTCATACTGTAAATTCAGCATTTTTCTATGAAAAATATAACTGCTTAAAGCAATGATTATACTTCCTATAATTATAACAGGAATTAACACAGCTCCTTTTTTCTTTAATTTCTTATTAAATAACATCCTCTAGCTCTCACTCCATTTAAACCTTCTAATTCTAAATATAAAAGTCTATCTACAGCTTTTATGTGAAAATTTTTCACATCATCAACTATATGATTTTTATATCCATCATCCTTAGGAAAACTACTATCATTTCCATTAAGCATATATAGATTGTTATCTATAAGTTTTATTGCCTTAATTGTAGAGTCATCTTTCATATATAAAATAACCATATCCTCCATAACCGTCACATTTCCACTTTGATTATGAATTTGATTTTCTATAAAGTATAATGCTTCTTCCAAATCAATTTTTTCTCTCATTTCCTTTATATCTTTCTGAAAAAATTTATTCATACTAACAAATGAAGATATCAATCCTGAAAGTACAATGGTTATTATAGTTACTGCAACAATTAATTCTAATAGTCCATGTCCTCTACTCTTTTTAGTAATTCCCTTTGTAAAAAGTGTATTCAATAGGTATTTCACCTTCCTTAAAATATCCTATTAATGTTATTTTTGCTAGTTCTTCCTCAGTTCCAATTTTTAAGTATACATATTTTTCGTTTTTAGGATTATTATGCTGAATAATATCTATGAAATTGCCATCATAATGATTTTGTAATTTATCTTTAGTAATATATACCTCTTTATCTAAAACGCTTATAAGTTCTTCATAGTCAGAATTATATAGAATTATTTTTTCTATTTCATATATCATTTTAACTGTTTCACTTTTTTCTCTATTAAAATTAGAGACCTTATTGCTTACTATAATAGTTTGAAAAACTGCAGTACATATTAAAAGTAGTAAAGTCATTGAAACAACTAATTCTAATAATATAAATCCACTTTTATTTTTTGATACTAACATAATTTGTTCCCACCACCATTGTAATTTCACTTATGTCGCCACTATTATCTATAAGCTTTAATGTAAATGAACTTCCACTATATCCGAATTTATTTATCTTAATGGAATCTCGATTAAAATAAGATATTTTAATATTTTCTGGCAGTTTCAATTTAGATACTAACTTAGTATTATGAAAGGATGATATTTCATTTCTAATTCTATCAACATATATAATCACATCATGATAATTTTTTCTACTGTAGCTTCTATTATAATTTATAAAATTCACTACCTCATTGCTATAATGCTCAACTGATATTTGATTTTCATATTTATTTAAAAACTTAAAAGATACCATACCTATAGATAAAATTATAGAAATTATTCCTATCACCAATATAAATTCAATTAATAAAAAACCTTTTTTCATAGAAACTCCTCATTTATACTGCATTTTCTAGCAAAGTAAACATTGGTAGCAGCATAGCTATTATAGCTGAACCTACTAATACCCCCACTAAAATTATCGCTGCTGGCTGAGTTATAGAAAGCAATTTTTCTAAAAAATCATTTATTTCATCATCTAGTATATCCTTCAAAGTCTTAAAACTATGTTTTAAATTTCCACTTTCTTCTCCTATTGAAACAATGTTAATGTAAAATTCAGGAAAAATATCAACACTAGCTAAACTACTGCTTAAACTATTCCCTAACTTTAGAATCTTTAATGAATTACTCAATTTTTCTTTTATGTAACTATTGTCAGTACAACTAATTGCTATTTCATAAACTTTCACTAAGTTAATTCCACTTTGTATGAGAAGATACATATTACTACTAAAACTTTCCTGAAATCTTTTTGTTATGAAGCTCCTTACAAGTGGAATATTTACAATTAATTTTGATACAGCCTTATTTCTTAATATAGAATTACTTTTTATTATTAAGCCAATTCCAATAATAAAAAACATTATTAACAACATAAGCTTATGAGCTATTAAAAAATTGCTAAATTTCAAATAAAACATTGTAATGCCTGGCAAGTTGTCACTACCAATTTCAAATTGGCTTATAAATTGAGGCAATAATCTTGTCATGAAAAATAATTGTACACCTACTCCTAAAATAAGAATTATCAATGGGTATATTAGTGAAGATGTCATTTTCTTTTTTATCTTGTATCTGCTTAAATAATAATCATGCATATTATTAAAAACTTCATCTAAATTTCCACTTTCCTGTCCTAATCTAACCATGTTTATAAGTAATTTAGGATAAATTTTAGGGTGATTTTTCATAGCATTGCATAAACTATTTCCTCTTTCTATATCCTGCTTTATTTCTTTTAAACTCTTTTTTAAACTTTTATTTGAAGTTTTATAAATCAGTAAGTTTATAACATCTATAAAATTCATTCCAGACTTTAAAGATATCGCCATGTGTTTGCAAAACATAGCAATATCTTTATAGGAAACTAATGCAATGAGGTTTATTGGCAAATCCTTTACTTCAGAATATTTAATACAAAATAATCCCTTATTTTTAAGCTTTCTTAAAAAATCTATATTATTTTCTCCAAATTCATATCCTCTAACAGTATTATTATTTATATCTTTAGCAATAAATCTATACTTCATATACGACCTCATCAATACTTAAATAATCACTTGTAAATTAGCTATATATTCTTCATAAGTAGTTATTCCACCCACTACTAAAGCCTTAAGCTTTTCTTTTAAACATTTATTATCTCTGCTAAAACTATACTTTCTTAGTTCACTAACATCATTAAAATTGATTATTAATCTTTTATGTTCCTCTGTAATAACTATCATTTCATATACCATCTGTCTTTTCTTGTATCCTGTATGATTGCATTTGTCACAGCCTACACCTTTAAAAAGCTTATCTTGCTTCTCTAAATTTAAATCTTCCTTTTCCTCCATAGTTGGATTATAGGAAGTCTTGCAATTAGTGCATATTTTTCTAACTAACCTTTGAGAAATTACTGCTACTAAAGAATCTACAACTAGATACTTAGGTATCTTCATATCTACTAATCTAATAATGGAGCTAGCAGTGTCATTGCAATGTAGTGTAGATAAAATTAAATGGCCTGTAAGGGAAGAAGTTATTGCAATTTGTGCTGTTTCTTCATCAATTATTTCCCCTACCATGATAATATCTGGGTCTTGGCGGAGTATAGTTCTTAGAGACTTACTAAAAGTTAATCCTGAACTATTATTAATATTTACTTGATTTACTTTCTCAACTTCGTATTCTACAGGATTTTCAACAGTTACTACATTATTATTATCCCTATTTATTTCTAATAACATAGAATACAAAGTAGTTGTTTTGCCACTACCAGTAGGTCCTGTTAACAATATCATTCCATTATTGGACTTTAATATCTTTTTCAGCATTTTGTTATCTTCTTCATTAAATCCTAAACTATTAAGATTATATATTTCATCATTTTTATACAGTATTCTAATTACAAACTTTTCTCCATTTATTGTAGGCAATGAAGCTACTCTTAAATCATAGTTAATATGATTTGTGGCAAAGCTTATTTTTCCGTCTTGTGGTAATAGTTTTTGACTTATATCCATATTAGAAATAATTTTTATTCTATAAGTAATATTTTCATATATCTCCATAGGAAATTCTTCTATTTTTATTAAATCTCCATTGATTCTTATTCTTACTATTACTCTATCTTTAAAAGGTTCCAGATGTATATCGCTAGCCTTCTTATTTATAGCTTCTTTTATTATAGAGTCTAATATAACTACTGCTGGAGCATCTTCCTCTTTGCTTGTAAGTTTAATAACATTATTTCCTTTAAGCATTTCTAGTGTTTTTTGTGCTTTTTCTTTATCATAATAATAGCTAATTAAATTTAATATACTTTCCATATCTGCTATACTTTGTTTTATGTTTTTAAAAGTAATGAATCTTAATTCTTCTACTACCGATGGATGTAGCTCTTTACTAGAAGCTACATAAAGTGTATCTTTCTCTAACTTATAAGGAATCAATTTATACTTTAGTGCAAATTCTTTAGGAAGGATATTAATCAGATCAATATCAATGTTTATATTTTTCAAATCTAAAAAACATTCTTCTATGTAAAATCACCTACTTTTTGTCATTTCTTACTTTTAATGTTGTCCCTAAATCTAAATTTTACTCTACAAAATTATGAACTTTTTGTAAATAACCTTATTGTATAGATAAAACTTTAAATTTTAATGTATATCTTTATTGTATTTTAATGCACAATGCGCAATTGAGGTGGAAATTATTTTTTAGAAAAATAATTTCTTTAATAGATTTTTGACTAGCAATGCAATTGCTAGTGATTATGGCGAACACTGTTCGCCGCTACAGTATAAATTCAAAATTTCTCAGTTTCAACTGAGAAATGTCCACAATTGTGAATTGTGCATTGTGAATTGTGAATTAATTAAAGGTGAAATATAAAAAAAGGAGTTTGATAAACTCCTTTCAGACTGTAGACAAAAGGCATATTCTCATGACTGAGAACATGCCTTTTGGAATTTTAATAGCAAATTTCTGGTTGTTTGAATATACTTTGCAAATAAAAGTATAGAGACGAGAGGACTTACGTCTTCTATTCCACA
>NZ_DKLM01000065.1:0-217 GCF_002455975.1 Clostridium sp. UBA6640 | reverse complement strand
CAGCAAATACGCGTTCAATGGTCTCTTTTCTTCTTTTATATACACACTTAACATAGTTATCATGTCTAAGATGGTCTGCTTCTTCTAAATACTCTTCCCAAACATGCCTTGCTACAACTTTTTGATTATTTTTGCTGTTAGTACATCTAGATTTAAATGAACAATTACCACAATCCGTAGGATTTGATTTATACACTTTGTATCCTTCTCTATTTGT
>NZ_DKLM01000157.1:48971-49110 GCF_002455975.1 Clostridium sp. UBA6640 | reverse complement strand
ATTTAACTAATACTATGGAGAGTCTACATTTGCTAGTGTTTTATTGTAGGGGAGAACAGTGTTCGCCAGTTCTTTTTAATATGTCTTATAGTTTAACATTTATTCAATAATATATAACGAACACTGTTCGCCGCTACGG
>NZ_DKLM01000157.1:33772-48869 GCF_002455975.1 Clostridium sp. UBA6640 | reverse complement strand
AGAAATGTCCACAATTGTGAATTGTGCACTGTGAATTGTGAATTTAGTAGTATTAGTGACAATATCAATAAATGTTAATTACTTTCAGGAATAGATCAAATTTAGAAGTGATACATCTATATATAGGATATTTTAATAAGTTAATCTATTATGAAATGCGAACTATAAAATTAATAATATTAATAAATAAATTAATATTATTAATTTATTTGATGATTTTAATTAAAATATTTAAAATATATATTGAAATATATAAAATGTATAGTATAATTAAATTATAAAACAATAAATGGAAGTGATTACTATGTACAAACTTATAAGTAAATGTCCAGTATGTGCTTCTAACCTTAAAATCACAAGATTAAAATGTAACACATGCAATACAATAATAGAGAATGAATTTGATTTACCAGCTATAAATTACTTGAATGATGAGCAAATACATTTTATGGAGGTATTTTTAAAGTGTAGAGGAAGTATTAAAGATGTTGAAAAAGAATTAAAAATATCTTATCCAACAGTAAGAGCAAAACTTGATGATGTAGTAGAAGCACTGGGGTACAAATTAGCTAAAAAGAATGATAGCAATGATGACATATTAAATATGCTAGAACTAGGAGAAATTACAGCAGAGCAGGCAATAGAAATGTTAAAAAAATAATTAAATAAGGCATCTTCAAAAAATAATGTACCAGTATGTTAGTTTATTTTTCATCATATTACGTTGTCAGAATCTGAGTATAAAATATGCTAACATCTTTGGTTTATTATTTTATTTCAGATGCTAATATTGGGGAGTGTTAATTATGAATGAAGAAGTATTAAGAATTACAAAAATGATTGCTGAAAACAAAATTACTGCTGAGGAGGGGGCTAAGCTTATTCAATCACTTAATAATGATAAAAGCGAAATTATTATTCAAAATAAATTTGATAAATTTAATAAATTTGATAGGTTGGAAAAAAGCTTGAAAATCAAAGTTACTTCTCAAAGAGATAACAGTGATAAGGTAAATATGAGTATACCTTTAAAGGTAATTAAAGCTTTTGGAAATTCTATAAAAAATATACCACAGTTGCAGGAAAATGGTGTAGATGTAAGTGCAATTATGGAAGCTATTGATTCAGGAATAGAAGGAACTATTGTTGATATTAAAAGCGACAATGGAGATACGGTAGAGGTTTATATAGAATGATAGAATTCAATAATTTTTTATCTTTAATTCTTAACTTTTAAATAAATATAGAGAAAAGTAAAAGTTAATTTGTATTTGTAAAAAACTAATGTAATATTTTTCAAAGTATTACATTGGTTTTTTATATTTTGATTATAGGTTTTAAGAAAATACAGTTAATTAGAATATCCAAACCAGAGAATAGGACAAAGATGCAACCTTTAAATATCTTAAAATATAAAATAACATTACCTTTTACAGAGTATTAATAATATATATAATACAGTATTTAGTACAATATAATGATTTGAAATGTTAAACTAAATATACTATTAAATTACATATAGTGTAATTTATAGTGCAATTATCATATTTTTAATATAATTTATATTTTTAAGATTTTTTTGACAGTAAAATGGATTGACTAGGGATAAGCCATATGATAATATGCTAGTGTCAGTAATGGCTTCTGTATGAATTTGTCGAAAATTCGTACAAGCTACTAAGTAATAGATTACATTTAATAATGCTCAATCTATTTAAATAAAAATAAAATATTAGGAGGTAATTATGGCTGAAAAGAAAAGAAAAAGTTTATTCCAAAAATTTCTTGATGGTGTAGAAAAAGTTGGAAACGCACTGCCGCACCCAGTAACAATCTTCTTTATACTATGTGCTATTGTTATGGTAGTATCACATATTTGCTATAAAGCTGGAGTTGCTGTTAATTTCACAAAAATCGCGAAAAATGATGCGGGAGTTTATGAAGCTAAAGATACAATAGTTAATGTAGTTAGCTTGTTGACACCAGATGGAATAAGATACATCTTTAAGAATGCTGTTACTAACTTTACAGGATTCGCTCCATTAGGAACAGTATTAGTTGCAATGTTAGGGGTTGGAGTTGCAGAAGGTACAGGACTTATATCAACATTAATAAGAAAATTAGTTTTATCCACTCCAAAAAGTTTAATAACAGCAGTTGTTGTGTTTACAGGTATAATGTCAAACATAGCATCAGATGCTGGATACATAGTTTTAATACCATTAGGTGCTTTAATATTTGCAAGCTTTAAAAGAAATCCACTTGCAGGTATTGCAGCTGCTTTTGCAGGTGTATCTGGAGGATTTAGCGCTAACTNNGAACTATTGACCCATTATTAGGTGGTATAAGCACAGAAGCTGCTAAAATGATAGATCCAACATATTCAGTGGCAGCAACGGCAAACTGGACATTTATGTTTGTGTCTACATTCTTAATCACAATATTAGGTACATTAGTAACTGAAAAAATTGTTGAACCAAGACTTGGTGAATACAAAGGAGACTCAGCGGCAATAAAACTAGATAAAATAAGTAAAGAAGAAAAAAGAGGGCTTTTATTTGCTGGAATCGGATTTTTAGTGTTTATAGCAGTAATATGCTTATTAGTAGTACCAACTAATGGTATATTAAGAGATCCTGAAACACATGAAATTCTTGGACATACTCCATTTATGGATGGAATAGTATTTATAATAATGTTATTCTTCTTGGTACCAGCAGTTGGATATGGTATAGGCTCAGGAACAATAAAAAATGATAAACAGATTGTAAGTGCTATGTCTAAAGCAATGGCAAGTATGGGCGGATATTTGGTACTTGCTTTCGCAGCTTCTCAATTTATAGCTTACTTTAACTATACTCAATTAGGTACAGTATTAGCAGTAAAGGGAGCAGAATTCTTAGAAGCATTAAAATTTAAAGGTCTACCATTAATAATTGCCTTTGTATTATTAGCAGGATTTATAAATTTATTTATGGGTTCTGCATCTGCTAAATGGGCAATTATGGCGCCAGTATTTGTACCAATGTTTATGAAGCTTGGTTTCTCTCCAGAGTTAACTCAAGTTGCCTATAGAATAGGAGATTCATCAACAAACATTATATCACCACTTATGAGTTACTTTGCGTTCATAGTAACAACAGCGCAAGTTTATGATGAAGAATCAGGAATAGGTACATTAATATCTATGATGCTTCCATATTCATTAGTATTCTTATTAGGATGGACAGTATTATTGATAGTTTGGTACATGCTAGGAATTAACCTAGGACCAGGAGCACCATTATTCTTTGGATAAAAATTAAAGGCACTGTATAGTGCCTTTTTATTTAATTCACAATTATGGATATTTATCAGTGAAAATTGGGAAATTTATAGTTGATTCTGTAGTGGCGAACAGTGTTCACCACGTAATAACTAGCAATTGTATTGCTAGTTTAAAACAAATTTGAAGAAATTATTTTATATAGAAATAATTTTAACATCAATTGCCAATTGTCCATTTTCAATTGTCAATTGATTAAAGATGGAGGATGTTATGATAAATAGGGATAGAATAGTAAATGAGTTTTTAAAATATGTTCAAATTGACAGTGAAACTAAAAATGAAAAGCAGTTTGCAAATTTTATATCAAATGAACTTAGAGAAATTGGGTTAGAAGTGACAATAGATGATGCAGGAGAAAAGGTAGGTTCCAATACTGGAAACGTTATAGCTAAACTTGCAGGAACAAAAGATGTAGAACCAATATTATTCAGCTGTCACTTAGATACGGTATCTCCAGGGAATGGTATAAAACCTATTATAAAAGATGATGTTATATATAGTGATGGAACAACTATATTAGGTGGGGATGATAAGGCAGGAATAGCTGCTGTAGTTGAAGCATTAAGAGTTATAAAAGAAAATAATATAGAGCATGGACCAATCGAAATAGCATTTACAATCTATGAAGAAGGTGGATTATTTGGTTCTAAAAATTTAGATTATAGCAAGCTAAATTCTAAATTAGGATTTGTACTTGATAGTGGTGGAGAGCCAGGAAAAATTATAGTTAAAGGACCTGCTCAAGATAAAATAACAGCAGTAGTAAAAGGAAGACCTGCTCATGCTGGTGTTTGTCCAGAAGAAGGAATAAGTGCTATAGAAGTAGCTTCACATGCTATAAGTAATATGAAATTGCTTAGAATTGATGAAGATACAACTGCTAACATAGGTTCAATGATTGCAGATGGTCCTACAAATATAGTATCACCAGAATTAACTATAAAGGCTGAAGCTAGAAGTTTAGTTAATGAAAAACTAGATAAACAATCAGAACATATGGTTAAATGCTTAAAAGATGCTGCAGAAAAATTTGGTGCAGAAGTTGATATAGATGTACAAAGAATGTATGGTGCATTTTCTGTAGAAGAAAGTGATAGAATAGTTGAGATTGTAAAAAATGCTTCTAGCAGCTTAGGATTTCCAATATCAATTGCTGCCACAGGTGGTGGAAGTGATACAAATGTATTAAATGCTAATGGAATAAAAGCAGTGAACTTAGGAATAGGTGAAAGAAAGCCTCATACATTGGAAGAGCATTTACACATAAAAGATTTGATAGATTCCACTAAATTAATTATAGAGATAATAAAGTCTATATAAATCATCTTCAATAAAGAATCTTAGAGAAATTTTCTCTAAGATTTTTTACTTTAAATTTCAGCAATTACCCTAGAGCAAAGCCCTGACATTCCTTCTATGTTTATTGGGTAAGTATGAACCTTAAATTCTTTATTCATTGTTTCTTCTAACAATATTTCTAAATTATCAAGATTTTCGATAACAAATACATTATTATCAGCACAATATTGGTCTATTTTTACATGCTCAGAAGGTTTCCTTATTCCTGCTGTATCTATACCAATTATACTTACTTTCTTATCAAGAAGGTATTGGATTAGCTTTTCAGATAACTCAGGATAGTTTTTAAAATATTCCTTTGTACCATATCCTTTTCCTTTTAAAGATCCTGTATAAAACATTACAAAATCATTTTCTTTTATTGCTGTTATATCTATATCGTCTATTTCAATTTCTCTATCTTTAATATGACTTACATCAAATACTTTTCCGTTTCTTTCAGTATTATCTAATGAGAATTCTTTATCCATAACATCAAAATGAGTTCCTATATGGCCTAATATTGTCATCTTTTTATTTTCTGAAGCTTCACTCCAAAGATTATTCCACATGTCTTTACTTATTTTAACAGTTAAATCAATCTTCATATATATCTAACTCCTTAATTTTATTTTCTAAATGATAATTAAACTCTTCTAAGAATTTAATTATAATATCTTGTTCTTCTTCTTTTATTTGCTGAAAAAATTCTAAATCTCTTTTTTCATAATCTTTATGTGCTTTTTCATGTTTTATATAGATTTCTCTTCCAAGGTCGGTGAGTGCAAAATATATCTCTTTTTTATTGTCTGGGTTTTGATATTTTGTTATTACCTTTTGCTCCAACATTCTTTTAGTCATTTTACTGATAGCTCCCCTTGTCATATCTAGAGCTTCTGATAGTTTAGTAACATTGGGATCCTCTATTTTTCCTATTAAATCAATACAGTGTACTTCTGACAGACGAAAATCATTGAAATATCCATAAGTGTCTGTAAGCTTACCTAATAAATCTTGTTTTTCATATACTTGTTTAAAATTATGGAAAAGAACATGTGGCTTATTAATAATATTACCTCCTTTTACTTTAAAAAAGTTTCCTAGGAAACAATTTAAGTATATGTAAATTTTGTTTCCTTGTCAACAAAAAACTAAAATAAATTATAAACATAACAATAATTTATTTCCATTAAGTATATTAAAATAACTAACTAATCGAGTAAGAATCATAGATTAAAAATTTTATTAAAGTTTCAGTTTTATAAAAAATATTTATAACTTTATATGGAATTAAATATAAATTTATCCGTTATTATCACAAAAAAACAAAAGATATCATAGTATGAAATTAAGCAATATGTAAAGGTGATATTTTGTTGTACGCATTAATTCTGGCAGGTGGAAAAGGAACAAGATTGTATCCCTTATCAAGAGCTAATAATCCCAAGCAGTTTTTAAAAACTGTGAACAATAAGAGTTTTTTAAGAAACACTGTAGATAGAATTAAGCCAATAGTAAGTAAAGAGAATATCTTTGTTGTTACAAATCAAGAATATATTGATAAGATATATGAAGAATTGCCTGAAATAAGCAAGGAGAATGTATTTATAGAGCCGACGAATAAAGAAACTGCAACTTGTATAGGATTGTCTGCTGTTAAATTGTTAAAGAAAGATAAAGATGCTGTTATGGTAGTATTACCATCAGATCACTATATAGAAGGTGAAAAGCAGTTTATCGATACTTTAAATCAGGCAATTGAGATAGCAGAAAAAAAGAGGGGATTGGTTACTATAGGGGTAAATCCTACAAGACCAGAAACAGGTTATGGATATATTGAAATGGGTAAACCTATAGGGGGAAATATTCCAACCTTCAAAGTTGAGAGGTTTACTGAAAAACCTAATATTGAAGTTGCTAAGGATTTTTTATTAAAAGGAACCTATCTTTGGAATAGCGGTATGTTTGTATGGAGGGCAGATGTATATTTAAGAGAGATGGAAAAATATCTTCCGAGGATGCATAGCTGTATAACGGAGATTTATATGCATATAGGTGAAGAATATGAGGATGATATTATTAAGGAACAGTATAACCTTATAGACGGAATATCTGTAGATTTTGGAATAATGCAGAAGACTCGTAAGGCTTATGTGATAAAATGTGAATTTACTTGGGATGACATAGGTAGCTTTGCAGCACTTACGAGATTTTTAAAGTGCTATAGAGGAAATAGTATATCTGGACCAGCTTTTTTGAATAGTAGTGAAAACTGTTCTGTATTTGGAAGTAAAAATTTAATTATTGGCTTTGGGCTTAAGGACTTAGTTATTGTAGATGCTGGGGATGTGATATTGGTAATGGACAAATCTAAAGATCAAGAAATAAAGCATTTATTAAATGAAATCAAAGAAGAAGAGGATTTAAGGGGATTCTTATAAAAGATATATATGAGTAATTTTATGATAAAATAAAAGGTAAGGAATTAGAAATTATAGAAACTTCTCAATCATATTGTGAAGTTTAAGGTGTTTTAAGAAAAGTGACAGAGTCACTTTTCTTTTTTTACGGCGAATTTTGTGAAGTTGATAAGGTAATATTTATAGCTTAATTTCTGAAGGATTCAGTACTTTTATAAATTTTATTTGATTTATCTGTTAATTTTGGTTATGATTTTGAATAGTGATTTATAATTTTAATATAAAAATATAAACTTGTAAATTATAATACATAAGCAATTATAATATTTCATTTTAATTTATAAAGTTATATTAAATGACTGATAGGCATTATAAATATTTCAAGGTATAAGCTATTAAAATCTGTATTATATATAAAATAATATATGTATTTTAGACTATAAATTTTCGTATACATAAATTTTAAAATGCTTATTATAAATTACACTGTTAAAGGAGATGTAATAGTTGGAAAATCAGCAGAGACATATTATATGTTATTACAGCATGAAGTTTAATGCTGATAATGGTAATAGTAAAGGACTATTTTTGATTATTAATGAAAAAAAGCTAATATTCAAATCGAGAGAAAATTTTATTGCTGAAGATTTAAGAGAAGCACATATAAAATGCTTAAAATGTTTAATGGCTGAAATTGAAAGATTAGAGATAAAAGGCAAGATAACTTCTGAGGATAAAGTTTATATTAATACTGATTCTAAGGCAGTATTAGATAAAATAAATGAAATTTTAAGTGGATTTAAGGAAAATAAATGTAGTATAAAGAAATTATCTAAAATAGCTTTAAAATTACAATGGCATAGAAATTGGGAATTGGTTTTTAATAAGAATAATAGTAAAGAATTGTATAAGTTTTTGAAAGAGTTTTATGGTAATAATAAAAAAATAAAGGATTTACAAAGAAAAAATAAAGAAAATAATGATACTAAAAATATAAATAAAATATTAGAAAACAATAATTTAGATATTATATTTTTCGATTTTGAAATGAACTGTACTAATGTTGAAGGTGTAAACAATGAAATAATTTCAATTGGAGCAGTAAGATATAGTAGCAATGATAACAAAGTATTTTACTCTTATATAAAACCATCTTTTAATTCTGTTTTGAGCGATCGCTGCAAAACATTAACACATATAAATCAAAAAGAAATAGATAATGCAGACTATTTTACAAAAGTTTTTTCTAGATTTGAAAAATGGGTAGGAGAAGATGAAGCAATTTTTATAAGTTGGGGAAATGATGATATAAGAGCTTTAAAAAGAGATGTAAGATTAAATAAATGTAACCTTTCCATTGTAGATAAGATGGTCAATAATTATGGGAATTTGCAGGCTGTAATAACAAAACATTTAAATAGCAAAACTCAAATTTCATTAATAAATGCTCTGAAAGCATATGATATCGAATTTGAAGGTCATCAGCATAATGCTCTTGATGATACTATAAATTTAGGTAAACTATATGTGAAATTTAAGGAAGAGTTGAAAGATAAAGAATTTATAGGAAGTAGCAATTAATAGTGGAGAATTGAGAAATAAGCTAGTTCTTCACTATTAATTATTTCTAGATTTCCATAGAGAATATATATAGACATACTAGTTTCAATTTTAATGTATGAACTCATAAAAGTGTTCTATTAAATTATTTGAGTTTACATTAATATGCAATTGAGAATTGACGATTGACNNAGAACTTATTCCTTGTAAAAAATTTATATCCTATTTGGAGGAATGCATGGAAATATTAACCTTTAATAAGCTATGTAATAGAAATAAAGAAGATTTATACAATTTTATAAATAACTCAGATATAGATTATAATAAGAGTTTTGAAGATATGATAAAAGTTTTTGAGAGTGAAGTATTTAATTATGGAGAAAATGTTTTTGTTATATTTGAAAATGGATATATAAAAGGATCCATATCTGTTATAACAAGAGAAACTAAAGTCTCTGGGGATGCATACATTACTGGTATACACATAGAGGAGGATACATTACAAAAAAACTCTAAAATATTATCTTCTTTGATGGGTGAAGCAGAGGAGGCTTGTGATACTCCTTTTACCAAGAAGATAATTTTAGGTATTACAAATAAAATAATGTACTTGTCCTCTTATATAGAAAGTTATAATTTTAAATATGTCCATAATGCTACTATAATGAAATATGATTTGGATAAAATATTGCAATTAGAAGATAGTATAAAAGTAGAATTTATTCCTTTAACTGATGAGAATAAAGATGAATTTAGGACAATCCATAATGAAGCTTTTAAAGGTAGTCCTAATGCTGCGACTTTAAGTAAAGAGGAAGTACAGGATTTTATTTTTCAATATAGGGGAAATGAAGATCTTGTAGGTATAGTTAAAAATAATAATAATAATGTTGGAATATATATGTTAGCAGATATAGATAATGAAGGCTGGATTGATAATATTGGAGTATTAAGTAGCTCTAGGAGAAAAGGAATAGGAAAGGCTATAATTAAGAAATCTATTCAATTATTAAAAAAGAGAAATGTAAGAGCAATTAAACTTTTAGTTATAAGTTCAAATGAAGTAGCTTACAACCTTTATAATAAATATGGCTTTAAGGAAGAAGCGATTTTTTCTAAATGGTTTGAGAAGAAATTGGAAAAATGTATTGATAAAACATAAAGTTATAAATTAAGTAAAGTGATAAAGAAATATAATTCTTTATACCTTTTGATGTACAATAGTAATATAGATAAAAACTTTCAGCCATGATATGCTAAGAATATATTAATGAAGCATCTTAATAAAAATAATAGACTGATATTTTAGTATATTTTGTATTATACTATATTATAGGAACTGATATATAATAAAGCATCACTAACATCAAGTCATATAAAAGATGTTATACAGTTCAGATTTAAATTTTTAGATGCTTAAATTAATAACTAGGCATAAATTCTTGGAATATATTTTAATACTAATTTTAGGCCAAAAATAAAAGTGTAATGTAGTTTATTACACTTTTATTTTTATATTTTCAGGGAAAACTTATATTTTATTTAATAGAACGATAAAATAGCTTAAAAGAAAAACCGGTATAGATATACCAGCTCTAGAATTAATATATATGTTAAACCAATCAGTATTTTAGGGTATCATCGCTTAAAATATTGAATTCACAATTCACAATTTTGGATATTTCTTAGTGATAACTGAGAAATTTAGAATTGATTAACTGTAGCGGTAAGCAGTGTTCGCCAATAATAATTAGCAATTGTATTGGCAGTTAAACAATCCATTAAAGAAATTATTTTGATCAAAAATAATTTCAAACTTAATTGTGAATTTTGCATTGTGAATTGTGAATTGAAATACTCAAGGGTGTAGTTATATTTAGCTATATATTAATTTCTAATGTAGTTTATCTCTATATATCTACTTTAGAATAAATCTCGTTGTATACATTTAATGTGCTTTTAGCTGTATTTTCCCAAGAATATAATTGTGCTCTTTCATAGCCACTATTTCCATAGTGTGTTCTCAAATTTTCATTTGAGAGCATTTCACCTATGGCGTTAGAAAGTTCATCTATACTCTGAGGATTTACGAGCATACCACTATCACCTACTACTTCAGGTATAGATGTTACATTAGAAGTTATAACTGGAGTACCACAATTCATAGCTTCTAATGGAGGAAGTCCAAAACCTTCATAAAGAGAAGGGTAAACAAAAGCTTCACAGGCATTATAATAGATGGGGAGATCTTCTTCATCAGCAAAACCTGTAAATAATATCTTATCCGTCATATTTAGCTTATCTCTGAGCTTCACCAGTTCTTGAGAAGCATCCTTATAAGAACCTACAATTACAAGATTAAATTCACTATCTAAATCTTTATATATTTTTGTAAAAGCTGAAATTAGAGAATGTACATTTTTTCTTTCACTAAACCCACCTAAATATAATATGAAAGGTTTGTCTATATTATATTTTTTACTAATAAACTCTTTACAGATCTCTTTATTTAGAGGTTTGTACTTTATATCTGCAGCTAAAGGGGTTACAAAAACTTTTTTTTCATCTATAGGAAAAAATTTTAATATATCTTTCTTACTGTACTCAGAAACAGTAATTATACCGTGAGCTTGTTCTATAATAGTAGGCATTTCTTTTAAAAATTTTAGTAAATATCCTCTACCTACAGTTTCAGGCATAATATAAGGTATTAAATCATGTATAGTAACTATTCTCTTACAATGTATAGAAGAATTTAGTCCTATACCATTTTGGGGTATATGATATATGTCAATATCTTCAGATTTCATATTATAAGGAAAATAATGATCTTGAAAAAATCTATGATATTTTTTTGATGCCATTACTACTTTACTATTATTTTTCTCGAATTTTTCATAATTTTCCCCAGACCAGTAAATATGATAATAATTATTTTTATCTATATTGAGTAGATTTTTTAGAACATTATCTGTATAAGTACCAATTCCTGTTCCTGCATACCAATTGATACCTCTAGCATCAATTGCAATCCTCATAGAATTTCACCCCTTATAATTAATATAAATTAACATACATTCTTCTTTATAGTAATTAATTTAACAATGAAAATGGATAATTCATAGCTATAAATATTTCTCACCAGTAATAATAACTTTAGTGCGATAGATGATAATAAGGTGCTAAAAAATTACAATTATTCTACTGTATATTAAATTTAAAAATAGTATTACTATAAAGGAATAATAAACTAAAACTATATATTACTATATTAGTTTAATTAAAAATATATGTTACAAACTTTACAAATTAAAACACACATTACAAATACTTTTCATATATTACAAATAGAAGACTGTTTTGGAGGGAGATTTTTGGACCTTTCTACTATTAGCCAATTAGTTAAAGAGAACTATAATCTTGATATAACTTATGTAGAAAAAAATAAAAGTGTATATAGAGTGGAAACCCTTTATAATATTTATTGCTTAAAAGTCATAGGCTACGAATTTGAGCATTTTTTATTTATATTGGGGGCAATTAAACATCTTCAAAACAATGATTTTAATTATATTCCTGAAATAATTAAAACTATAGATGGACTAGATTATATTAAGATATATGACAATTATGCTTATCTGACCCCGTGGATAAATGCAAGAGAAAGTAATTATGATAATCCCTTTGATGTCAAAAATGCGGCTAAAAAATTGGGAGAGCTTCATAGCAAAAGTGAAAATTTTATTATAAAACCCAATATGCAGCCTAGAATTGGCTGGTTTAGATGGATAGAAACTTACAAGATAAGAAAAAACGAAATTTTAGATTTTAAGAGAAGAATTGATAAGAAAGAATGTAAATCCCAATTTGATTTGAATTATCTAAGCATTATGGAAGAAGAATTAAAAAGATGTGATAACAGTATAAAAAATCTTTTGAGTAGTAAATACATGGAGAAAATGCAGAATCATGTTTGTAGTAAAGGCTTTTGTCATCATGATTATGCTCATCATAATGTATTGATTAATCATAATGGAGACATAAATATCATAGACTTTGATTATTGTATATTAGACTCTTATCTTCATGACTTAAGTAGTCTTTTAATTAGGAGGATGAAATATAATAAATGGGAATTGGATAGTGCTAGGGAGATTCTAGATGCTTACATGGAGACTCATAGGTTAGATCAAGATGATATCCCTATAATGGCAGCATTTATGGAGTTTCCTCAGGATTATTGGCAAAGAGGTATTCAATATTATTGGGAAGAGAAACCATGGGGGGAAGAATTTTTTCTTAAAAAATTAAAATTCTTCTGTGATGATCGAGATGAAAAGCAAGAATTTATAGAAAGTTTTAGAAATCTCATAATCTAATTCTATCATTTTAAATGGAGGGGTGTTATGTCATATAAAAAAGATGAAGAAAACAAAATAGAAAATTATGAAAGAGATTATGAAGAGGATAATGGACTAAGAACAGTGGATGACTATGATGAGAAGCTAAGGAAAATGGAGGACCATATTAAGGAACTTAAAAAAATTAAGAAGAGACAAAAGAAGCTTCAAGAACTGGAGCAAGAGAAGGAAGAAATATTAAATAAAATGTCTAAAAGGCTAAAAAGAAAGCACAAGTAGGGGTGGTGCTATGAGAAGATTTTTCTATGATACTTTTGGAGAATATCTAAAAGAAAAAGGAATTAAAAAGATAGATTTTATATTGAAAGATAATAAGTCATTAAGCAAAAGAGGTTTAGATGAAAGGGTAGCTAATCAGCTACAATTAATTTCTGAATTTCATGCTAATTCTTGTGGTTTTAATGGCTATTTAAAAAGAAGAATAAATAATGACACTTGTAAACTAGTTGAAGAATATAAAGTACAAATAAAGAGGTTTTCTAAGCATATGGAAACAATAAAAGAAGTTGGTCCTAAGAATGAATTTGAGAAATTATTAATGGTTAATGGTGATAAATATTTAAAAAGAGCTGAAGAGTGCATGAATTATATTCATAGCTCAAATTATATGGACTTAATTTCAAGAAGTATGAAGAATGTTGAGGTATGTCTAAGTGATGTAGGTTTTGATAATTTAGATAAGGGAGAAACTTTAGAAATAGTTAATTTTTACGACATAGCCTATAATATGGTTGAGATGGATGCCTATTACTTATTATCTAAGCTTAAAAGAAAAGGTGCAAATTTAAATTGGGAAAAACATGTTAAGAAATTTTGCGAATTAGAAAAGCTAGATAATAACAGTGAAAGATTTATATTAGCCATGCTATCATATCCTCATGAATTTATGAAAATATATGATAAGTATAGAAAAAATAAAAAAAATTGGAGTGATAAAGAATATAGTAACAAATTAATAAAGGCTATGGAGGAGGACGGTTTTTCCCTAATAGGTGAGGTGGAGCAATGATAGAGGGAAGATTTAGAGATAAAGACTTTTTGTGTAAATATGATTTAGATATAGGGCTTTTTAAAAAATATAATTATAGGGTGAATGATATAATACCAATTAGAAAGCTATTTATAATTTCCACGGATAAGGGAAATAAAATATTAAAGAAGTTAGATTATGATTTAAATCACCTAGAATTTATAGACAGTGCTATTAAGTATATAGAAAATAACAATTTTAAGAATATTTTTAGCTTTGAAAATAACAAAAAAGGTGAAATATGCACTAAACATTATAATAACTATTATGTAGTTATGAACTTAATTGAAGGAAGAGAATGCGAATTTAATAATCCCATAGAGGTTAGTATGGCATCTAGGGCACTTTCTAAGCTTCATTTATCATCTGAAGGCTTTAGATATAAAGAAAATACTTATAGATACATGGTAGGAACTCTAATCGATAATTTAGCTAGAAAAAAAGAAGAACTTTTAATTTTTAAGAATTTAGTTAAAACTTATGAGAATAAAAAAGAATTTGATGAAGTTTTTATAGAGAATGTAGATTATTATATAGAGGAAATGGATAAGAGTATAGACATTTTAAACTCATCTTCGTATTTAAAGCTTTGTAGTGAAGAAGATAAAATAGTTTTATGCCATCATGACTTGGCATATCATAATATATTAATCAAAGATGATGAAGTTTCTTTTATAGATTTTGACTATGCAATTATAGATTTAAGGGTCCATGACCTTTGTAATTTTATAAATAAAGTAATTAAAAATTTTGCCTTTGATTTTGAAAAGGCACATAATATAATAAATTGTTATAAGGAAAATATAAATCTTGATAATAGAGAATTAGAAGTATTATATGGAATGTTATACTTTCCTGAGGATTTTTATAGTGTAAGTAAGAATTACTATAAAAGAAAAAAAATATGGACAGAAGAAGTATTTCTATTTAAACTTAAAAGAAAATTAGAATACCAAGAAGAAAGAAAAGAATTCTTAGAGAAGTTTAAAAGTTATTATGA